>JALVST010000016.1:47340-52090 GCA_027024205.1 Flavobacteriales bacterium
TTTTTTTTAGTTGGAAAATTTGTTATAAGTTTGTTGTGTAACAAAAATCACACGCCTATGACATAAGTATCGTACAACAAAAAAAAGGAACATCACCTTGAGCCTAGGAAACCTTGGTGACGTTCCCTGAATGTCAAACCATGTTTAACAAGACAAAAATACAAATTTTTAGTTAAACATGGTTTGAGGCTTGCAACTTCTTGTGACGAGGGAAGTGAAATTGGTCGTCAAATAAAAATATGTTTAATTAAAAATTTAAGAATTATGAAAAAATTAGTTTTATTGATGTTATTTATCTTATCATCAATGAGTTTGTCCGCTAATAGTCTCATTAATAATAAAATACAAATAAAAAAAGAACCGGTTACGGTTGAAAATGTACCAAAAGCTACGCTTTGTAGATATTGGGCTATAATTCAAGCAAATGATTTTGGGGATTATGGATCACAATCTTGGCAAATAGCGTATCTTTATTATTTTAGATCATGTATGAGTGAACCGGTATAATAAGTAATTTGAGACTGTCTCAATTACATTTGAGGCAGTCTCATTTGTTTTTTATGTTAAAAATTTCATTATGTTAAAAAGTTTTTTTATTATATTATTTTTTGTTGGTTACATCAATTATGCTCAACAAAGTGCCGTTGTTACATATAAAGCAAAATTAAATGACGCACCCGAAATTTATCTCAAAATCAAAGAAAAATTTGGTGAAAATATGATGCACATGGCACAGCGTAAAGATGCAAAAATCAATAACATTCTTAATGATTTTGAATTTGTTTTACAATTTAATCCGCAAGAAAGTATTTATCAATGGCTTGAAGATATGCCGGATGAAACAGTCAATGAAGCGGATTTTATGATGGCAAAATTAGTTGGTGGTGGGAATGCCGTTCATTATTGTAATCTGCCTGAAAATTTATACATGCAGCAATTCAAAGAATTGTCAACCGGAAAATTGGTTAGAGAAACGGAAAAATTAAAAGATAAAAAATGGCAAATTACCAAAGAAACCGATACTATTTTGGGTTATCCGGTAATTAAAGCGATTCAAGGGAAAAAAGTTGTTTGGTTTACACCAAATATACCGGTGCCGTTTGGTCCTGGAGAAGCATGCGGTTTGCCTGGTTTGGTACTCAAATATGTTTTCGCTGATAGAAGAATCATATATGCCACTAAAATCAAGTTGTTTAAAAAACGTATAAAAATAAATCGACCGAAAAAAGGCGACTTACGCACACAAGAAGAAGGGAGAGCTAAACGTATAAAAGAAATGGGTAAATTTATGGGTAATTAAATGCAAAAGTGAAAAAACAATGTAAATATTATGATTTTCACGTCTTACAATTGTTATTATGGTCAATTTTGATATATAATTACACACCGGTTCTTGCCCAGACGCGTGTACTTAAAGGCGTAGTGACCGACAGCTTACAACAGCCCTTGGAATTTACCAATATTATGGCCAAAGCCATAGATAAAGATTTACCTTTTGTTTTTGCGGTAACTGATGATAAGGGCGCTTTTGAAATGCGTCTCAAAACCAAGGCAACTTATTTGATTACTGCTTCGTTTATGGGATATCGCCCGTATCGTTTTAAATTGGACAGCTTGGTCAAACCCGGTTTTAAACGGATTGTTTTAAAACCCAACAAACAAGTTTTGGATGAGGTGGTGATTGATTACCAAACGCCAATCAAAATAACTCAAGATTCTATCGTATATAATGTCAAGCATTTCGTAACCGGTAAAGAACGGAAACTCAAAGCCATATTACAAGAATTGCCGGGCGTTGAAGTCGATAAATTAGGACAGATTACCGTCATGGGCAAAAAGGTTAATAAAGTAATGGTTGAAGGAAAAGATTTTTTTGGCGGTAATTCCCGTTTGGCGGTTGATAATATTCCGGCTGATGCCGTAAAGAAAGTACAGGTTATCAAAGATTATACAGTCGTGAATTTTATGAAGGGACTAACAGACGAGCAAAAAATGATTATCAATATCAAGCTCAAAGAAGGTAAAAAACGTTTTGTGTTTGGTGATGTGGTAGCCGGTGGAAATTGGGATAAAAATTATCTAGGCAAAGCCAATTTGTTTTATTACAGCCCGAAAACCAATTTGAGTTATATTGGTAATGTCAATGACGTTGGGGAAGTATCGTTAAGTACTCAAGATATTCGCCGGTTTGAAAGTGACAACCGGTATTTGAGCCGGCGTTTTATGCCCAATCCCGCTAAAAAGTCATTGTTTGGTTTTGCCAACAAGGAGGATTTTGTGAGTAAACGGACTTTGTTTAACGCCTTACAATGGCAACAAGATTTTGGGATGAATTGGCAATTCCAAGCCTACGGTTTATGGTCCAAAAATAAAAGTACTTTTCAACATAAAAAGGAAAATATTTATACTTTTCCACAACACTTCACACAACAGCAACGGGACAACAAGCAAACAACTCCTGAAACAGTCTTGGGTAAAATCAATATGATTTACGATCCTAAAACCAATCAATACATCAATTTTTCCGTTTACGTCAATAAAGATATGCCTGAATATTCAAAATACAATTGGGATGACAGTCCTTTTCAAAACAGGTACATCAATACGCTTTCGGAAGAAAAAGCTTTGCAAATAAACCCATCACTGTTGTGGTATCATAAATTCAACAAAAAACATATCATTCGATTTTTGAGTCAATATACTTATTTTGACAACCGCCGGACCCGTAATTGGTCTTCCGGAGACGTATTTTTGCAAAGTTTTATAACCATGCAGCCGGCAAGTGAATATCGTTTACATCAACAGGTTCTAACAGAGATGAATAAATGGCAAAGTTTATTGAAATATTATTACAAGATTAACAATCATAATCATATTTATGTCAGCTTGGGTGGCAATCTGCAGAATAGCCGTTGGCAAGGTCACTTATTTCAAAAACTACCGCAAACACAAGTAGATTTTAACGGTTTTAAAAACGATTTGCGCTATAAACGGCAAAATGTTTTTACGGGTTTGCAATACCGTTTTAAAATCGGTCAAAGTATTCTGACGCCTGGCATTTATTTTCATAAAATTATCTGGCAAGCTTCTCAAAACGATGTGATTAAAAAGTCAAAATATCTATGGTTGCCCGAATTTAATATGGATACCAAATGGCTTCACGGTGATATTAAATTGCATTATGCTGCTCAAACAACTTGGGCGCCTTTGCAAGATTATATCAGTGGTAAAACACTACGTCGGTATGATTTGGTTTTTCAGGGCAATCCATTGTTAGACAATGCTTTATATCACGATTTGAATATTAATTACCAATTCTTTTCATTTGTAAAAGGCATTACTTTGTTTACCAATATACATTATCAAAAACAAATAACGGAATTAATGGACATAAGCCAATTATCCGGTACCGATTATTATCAAAAACCTATTGTAGAACAGCAGCCTTTAAATGAGTGGAATATTTCGATAGGTTTTACCAAAGAATGGCGAAAAATTCATTTCAAATATAATCCATTTGCCGGTTTTAGTGAGAACATTAACCGTATTAATCAAATTTTAACCCAATCACAAAATTGGATGATGTTTAATGATATTTCTATAGAACGATATTATAAAACCGGGCCGGAATTATCCATAGGTTTCCGGCAAGATTATTTAAAAAGTATTTCCGATTTAAACAATTTTGAAGTCAATTCTTTAAAACCTTATTTTAAAATCGGAATAGATTATAAAAATTTTGAATGGCAAACGGATTTTTATCTTAAATACACTAATGAATCCAACCGGTGGCAACAGGCAGGCACCTTGTTAAATACAAGTATTTTATACCAAAAACCTGACAAAGCTTTTGGTTTTGAAATCAAAATTATTAATATGCTTGATAACCGCTATAAAATAATGTTTATGAATACGGAATTTTTAACAACTAAAAATACTACCATAATGCAACCACGTATTATAATGTTAAACTTGCATTATAAATTGTGAATTGTGATATTTTTTTATACTGGTCGCACAACAGAGATCATCCTTATACGATAGCTACCTGTTTACTCAGGGTATTTATCTCAGGACCTTTTCCAACCCATCTACCGGCATATCCGACTCCAGCTCCATCAGGATCTCCCGACCCCGGTAGCAGTATTGATACAACTGCCCCACCGGTCTCACATCCTCTGCTCCGCCGGAATATTCGTTTTTATGTTACCTGACATTGCCGGGACAGTAAGTTCCTATACTTATAATGACCATGTTAATATTTTAATGAATACGTAATATTATTTTTATTTTAGTATTAAAAACATAAAAATACCTAATTTTTTTATAAAAAAATCTTTTTTTTAGTTGGAAAATTTGTTATAAGTTTGTTGTGTAACAAAAATCACACGCTTATGACATAAGTATCGTACAACAACAAAAAAAGGAACATCACCTTTAGGGCTGGAAACTCTTGGTGACGTTCCCTGAATGTCAAACTATGTTTAACAAAGCAAAAATACACATTTTAGTTAAACATGGTTTGAGGCTTACAACTTCTTGTGACGAGGGAAGTAAAATTGGTCGTCAAATAAAAATATGTTTAATTAATAATTTAAGAATTATGAAAAAATTAGTTTTATTGTGGTCTAACCCCCTATAATTCGGACTTTTTTACATTTGATGTTCAAAGATATAAAAAATCTTCGGATATTTGTAATGCAAGAAACAACCGACGGTGATTTTTTATACCGTATGTTGATTGAGATGT
>JALVST010000017.1 GCA_027024205.1 Flavobacteriales bacterium
CGGCCAGCAAAGCGCGAATAGCTGTCGGTGAGGTATAAAATTCATTAACCCCGTGTTTTTCGATAATTTGCCAGTAACGGTCGGGATTAGGAAAAGTCGGGATACCTTCAAACATAATACTGGTCGCACCTTCAAGTAAAGGTCCGTATATGATGTAAGAATGACCGGTAATCCACCCTATATCAGCTGCACAAAAATAAATATCATTGGGACGGTATTGAAACACGTTTTTAAACGTATAAGCTGTATATACCATATAACCACCGGTAGTATGCAGGACACCTTTGGGTTTACCGGTCGAACCGCTGGTGTATAATATGAAAAGCGGATCTTCGGCGTCCATAACTTCCGGTTCAGCTTCGGATGATGCATCTTTCATCAAATCATCCCACCATAAATCACGCCCTTCTTGCATATTAGCCGCCATACCGGTTCTTTTGACAACTATCATTTTTTCAACGGAATCAGACATTTTCAAGGCTTCATCGGAAGTCTCTTTAAGCGGAATGGTTTTTGTACCACGATAACCACCGTCAGCCGTAATCAAAACTTTGGCTTGGGCATCGTTGTTCCTGTCTGCCAAAGCTTTAGCGGAAAAACCAGCAAAAACGATGGAGTGAATAGCTCCAATACGGGCACATGCAAGCATAGCAATAGCCAGTTCAGGTATCATCGGTAAATAAATGGCCACACGATCGCCTTTTTTAACCCCTAAATTTCTCAATACATTGGCAAATTTGTTTACCTGCTCATACAACTCTCTGTAAGTATACGATTTGGAATCTTCATTGGGATCGTTTGGTTCCCAAATAATGGCTTTTTGATTACCTCTTAAAAACAAGTTACGTTCAAAAATGTTTTCAGTAATATTGAGCTTACCATCAATAAACCATTCTACTTTGGGTTCATTAAAATCCCATTTTAAAGTTCTGGTCCACGGTTTGCGCCAATAAAAAGTTTCGGCAATATTGGACCAGAAACCGACAGGGTTGGCCACACTTTTTTGATACTCATGCAAATATCCGCTGAGTGTTGTAATTTTAGGTACCATAATAATTTGTTTTGTTAATTTTTCTACTAAATTAACAATTTTTTTGTAAGCTGTGTCAATTTTTTTAATCGAAAAATTATTTTCCGGCAATCAAGCAGCTATTAAATTTAAAAATTAAAATTACCTGAATTGTTAAACTTAAATTATCTTAGACGGCATTTGACAAGTGTGAAGATAAAGCTTGTTTTAATTTTCGGTAAGCGTAAAAGCATCTACTAAAAAAAAAACCGTTTAAAAAGACCCTCCTCGCAAACATCTGCGGTAAACAGTTCTTTTTAAACGGCTTTCCGTTTTGAAAGTATGAGTAAATGTTTGAAATCAATTACCCGTATTTCTGCATCAGAAATTCAAATTACTAAAAATTCTTTATTTCTTTTCGGCTTTATATTCATCATCATCTTCGTCTTCAAACCAGAATTCTTTATTGGTTAACCTTAAAATAGTAAATTCTTGTTTATCACTGAAACCGTCCATTTCAACGATAACGGTTTTTTTACCGGCGCCCCATTTCCATTCTCCATCAAATTCATAATCATTGGAATCGTATTTGATTTCTTCCGTAAAATCGCCTCCCTTTTTAAAAATCATATACACTTTTACTTCATTACTATCAAGTCCATCAACTATTTTCCATTTTCCAACCAACCGGGATGTTTTAGATCTTAAACTAAACAATGGGCCGTCGGGGTACTTTTTACAGCTATTAAAACTGAACATCATAACAACAACTGCTGCTAACAATAATAATTTTTTTCCTTTTTCTTTCATAATACACTTATTTTTATTGACAGACAAAATTAGTTCTTTTTTGTTTATTTTACAAAAAAATATCAAATTTTTATTTATAAAATTCGATACAATTCGTTTTTAACAATAAAAAAGTCCGCTTTAAATGACAACTTCATACATATTATAAAAACCCCATTTCATAAAAAAATCCTATTTTTGACCCAAATTTTAAGCATGCAGGAGATAATCCGTTTTTTTATAGCCCCATACGAACACACCCCTATCATTTATATTGTCATTGAATTTGTAGCTATGACTTTCGGTATTGCCAGTGTGTTATACGCCAAAAAAGAAAATATTTTGGTTTACCCCACAGGCATCATTAGCACGGCATTATATGTATATTTACTAAGCAAATGGCAGATGTACGGCGATTTAATTATCAATATTTATTATACATTAATGAGTATCTACGGTTGGTGGGTATGGAGCCGTATTGTCGATGAAAAAACGCATAAGCATATTCCTATAACCCAAAGTTCA
>JALVST010000018.1 GCA_027024205.1 Flavobacteriales bacterium
CATAACGATACGGCAAATCTGGCTTATAAAATAGCCCGTTTTGCCAATAGTAAAGGCAGTCAAATCAGAATGTTTATGCCGCGATTCGGTACGGTCAACGAACGAAAACATCAGTTGCATGAGGTTATCCGGCTTTCGGGTGTCAATATTGTTATTAATGATGACGATATGCCTTTGATTATAAAAGTAGCTTCCATTCCTAAGGAACGCATGCAGGTATATTTTATAGACAACGATGAGTTTTTTAAACGCAAGGCTGTTTTTACCGATGATGACAATCAATTGTTTGATGACAATGACGGACGTGCTGTTTTTTTTACCAAAGGGATTATTGAAACGGTTAAAAAGCTGAAATGGCGTCCCGATTATGTTTTGGTTTTTGATTGGTTTGCCAGTTTGTTGCCTTTATACATTAAAACATATTATAAAAATGAACCGTTGTTTCACGATAGTCAAGTTTATATCGTTTTAACCGATAAGACTTTTGACAAGCCTATGTCGGAAAATTTAAAAGATAAATTGGAATTTGACGAATTACCCCCCGAATTAATCGATAAATATCAAGATACTTCCGAAATAAATTTACTTAAAAATGCGATTGATATGGCTGACGGCATAATTATACGTACCAAGAACTTGCCTGATGAAATAGCCCGGCATATCGAAAACAAAGACTTAAATGTTTTGGATGTTTCCGGTTTTGATTTAGACGAAGATGAAGCGTCTTTAAAAACTTATCTCATACAAGCTTTCGGCGAAAAGGAAACAACCAATTAAAACTTATTAAAAAAATTTTTTTTTATGTTAAACAAACGTAATGGATTCATCATACTGCTTATGGCGGTCATGTTTAATACTTCTTGTAAAAAAGATTTTACAACCGTTGGAAACAATCTTATTGAAAAGCCTTTATTTAAAGGAAAATTGTATCAAGACGCCTTGGTGCGAATATATGATCAACGGGTTGACAAGGTGTTAAGTAGTAAATTAAACAGTATTAGAGATGCCGGTAGTAATCTGCCGGTTGTTTCTCTGGGATTTTACAACGACAATAAATTCGGGATACTCACGGCAGGAGTCGTAACGGATATTATGCCCGATGCAGTAAATTTTAACAAACCTTTCGGTAACAATTTGAAAATGTTAGGGGCAAAACTTATTATACCATATTTTTCTCATACAAAAACAGAAAACGATGAAACCGTATATGTGCTGGATTCCATATTCGGGGAGCATGAATTCGAATTGAAAATTTACGAGCAAACTTATCTGTTGACAACTTATGATCCGGATACGGGATTGGAAGAACGCCGTCATTTTTATTCCGATTTTGATATCAGTCCGCATATCGGTCCCATGATTGCCGATACAGTTGATTTTAATGTTAGTAATGAACCGTATATCACGTATCAACGTAATGAAGACGGAACTTTTAAATTAAATGGAGACGGGGACAAGATCGTTAAGGATTCGTTAGAACCTCATATGATTATAAAGCTCGATACAACTTATTTCAAACAAAAAATATTTGCACATTCCGGTGAGAGTATTTTGAGTAATAAAGAGGAGTTTAAAGATTATTTCAGAGGGATATTTTTATTACCGGTCAGCAGGGATGGTGCAGGGTTGTTGATGCAATTGGATTTTAGCAAAGCCAAAATTATCGTTCAATATACCGAAGAAGTTACCGATGATAATAATACCCCTAATGACACATCTGACGATACCGTTAAAACGGTTTATAAAGAATTGAAAATGAACTTGGGTAGTACGGTTGTAAATCTTTATGATAATGCTTTGAGCGGTTATGCCCAAACGGCATTGGGTAGCAGTGATTTGATTAACGGTGATGCTGAAGTTGTATTGAAAGGGGAGGCCGGGTCGGAAGCGGTCATTCAATTGTTTGACGAACAACAATTGCGTGAACTGCGTCAAAAAGATTGGTTGATCAATCATGCCGAATTGTATTTTTATGTAAATGAAACGGCCAGCGACGACATGTTGTCTATGCCTCAACGCTTGTTGTTATATGATTATGACAAACAAAAAAATATTATTGACTTAACCGGTGCGCCCGAAAGTATCCCTGACAACGATTATAAAGAATATAACGGTAAACTCGATACCGATGAAGATGGACATAAATTTTATAAATTCGGTATAACACGTCATATCCGTAATATTATTGAAAAAGATTCTACAAATGACAAATTGGGATTGCGTGTGATTTATAACATTCCCGTTCCTTTAAAAGTTAATGGACTTTTTAAGGATCCTGATGCCTATTCGCCCAAAGGGGTCATTCTTTACGGTAATCAAACGGCAACGGACTTAAAACCCGTTTTGAAGATTCATTATACGGACCCTCAATAAAAAATAACATCAAAATATATTAGCAAAAACACCCTTAACGGGTGTTTTTTTTATTAAAAAAGCAATTAATGTGCTTGTAATTGTAAATTTTTTATCAATTTTTTATTTTTTTGTGTATTATGTAATAATATTTACTTATTTTTTAGAATTTCTTTCTAACTTTGCATTAACAATATACTAAAACACTGTTGCTTATGAAAAAAATTACTTTATTAGTTCTTGCACTTGTAGTAAGTTTGGCATTCGTTAGTCCACATAAAACCCAAAGGCAAGATTCGGTTGTTTATAGTTTAAATGACGGAGATCAAAATGGCAAAGATTTAGTTGCAAAAAAAGCTTGCACTTTGTGTCATCATCCTGACAAGAAAATTGTAGGTCCTGCATTTAAAAATATATCGGAAAAATACAATGGGGATGCTACAAAAATTGTTCAATTTCTGAAAGGAAAATCAGATCCGATTGTCGATCCGGATGAATTTCAATATATGAAGCCGGTCATTAATCAGTTGAAACACAGTAAAAAAGAAGAAATAGAGGCTATTGCCAGATACATTGCTTCACTCAAATAGTATCGTTTATTTATGATATTTCAAAGGTAAATAAACGAGTTTTTTAGTATCAAAAAAAGCTTCGTTAAAGTAATTATTCAAATCGTAAATTACGGCATTTTCAAAGGGGGCTAATTCTTCGGATAAATCGCCCCCTTTCAGGTATAAAATTCCGTTTTTTATCGGATGAACCGATTTCTTTTTAATTTTTCTGCTAACCCATTTTACAAAATCAGGCATTTTGGTAACGGCTCTGCTTACAATAAAATCATATTGTTTGTCAATATTTTCAACCCGGCTTTGAGTAGCCACAACGTTTTTTAGACCCAATTCGGTAGCTACGGCATTGACCACTTTAATTTTTTTTCCGATACTGTCCACCAGATGAAAATTTGTTTCGGGGAACAAAATAGCCAGAGGAATTCCCGGAAAACCACCGCCTGTTCCGGCATCCAAGATTTCGACTTCTGGTAAAAATTCTATGATTTTTGCTATCCCGAGTGAATGTAATACGTGATTGATGTAAAGTTTATCTATATTTTTACGGGAAATAACATTTATTTTACTGTTCCATTCCCGATAGAGAGGACCTAATTGTTCAAATTGCTTTATTTGTTGTGGTGTTAGCTCAAAATACTTTTGAATGATCCGGGCATCTTTCATAAATAGAACTTTATCGGATATCTAAGGAGGGGCTTTTTTACCCTTCACTTTTTACCAATTTATATAATTTATCTGCGGGACGGATTTTCAGATCTATTTTTATCGATACGATATCGCCTTTTTGTGCAAAATTCCCGGGTTTATCGTTGACATACATTTGTTCAACGGTTTTTTCCACGACACCGGTAGTCGGTCCGGTAATGAGGATTTTATCGCCCTGTTTTAAGTCGAAGGCTTCCATTTTAAATTCGGCTACCCGGGCTTTGGGATAATAGTGCCAACCTTTGCCCAGATATATTTTCTTTTGCGTAGCATGTGAGCCTGGTGTGGTCCATTCGCCTAATTTTTTACCGAGATAATAACCGCTCCAAAAACCGCGATTGTAAACCGTTGCCAATTGTTCGACCCACTTTTTTATCCGTTCCCCGGTGTAAGTGTTATTATATAAAGAATCAATGGCTTCCCGGTAAGCTTTGACAGTTGTAGCGACATATTCCGGTGCCCGTCCGCGTCCTTCAATTTTTAAGACTTTAATACCGGCATCTTTGACTTGGTCAAGAAAATCAATGACCATTAAATCTTTGGGCGACATAATATATTCATTGTCAATTTCCAATTCTATGCCCGATTCTTTATCTATTACAATATAAGGTTTGCGGCAATTTTGTTTACAAGCGCCCCGGTTAGCAGATGAGTTGTAAGTATGCAGGCTGAGATGACATTTGCCGGAAACGGCCATACATAAAGCGCCATGACCGAAGATTTCTATCTCAATCAATCGCCCCGAAGGCCCTTTGATTTGTTGTTTTTCAATTTGTCCAGTGATAAATTTGACTTGTCTCAAACTCAATTCACGACTTAAAACCATGGTATCGGCAAAAGTGCTGTAAAATTTTAAGGTTTCTACATTGGTAATGTTCAATTGAGTGGAAATATGAACTTCCAGTCCGGCTTCACGGGCCATAAACATTACGGCTTGGTCTGCAACTATTACGGCACTGACACCCGCTTCTTTGGCGGCATTAATCAATCTTTTGGCTATGAGTAAATCATGGTCGTAAACAATGGTATTTAAAGTCAGATAGGAGCGAACGCCGTTTTGTTCACATCGTTGCACGATTTCCGGTAAGTCGTCCAAGCCAAAATTAATACTCGACATGGCACGCATATTCAATTGTTCCACACCGAAATAGACCGAATCGGCTCCGTTATCAATGGCTGCTTGAAGCGCCTCCCAACTTCCCGCAGGGGCCATTAATTCTATTTTACCGGCTTGTTTTCGCATTTTTGAATTTTAAAAAAACAAAAATAGATATAAATCGCTTTCGTTTGACAATTGCCGGCAATATTTTAACGAAAAAAAACCTACCGGACCAACAAGTTCGGCAGGGCTTTAGAAATAAATTGAGGTTTCAGTTATTTTTCCACTTTAATTGTCAAAATATTACGTTTGGCGGCATTGACAACACTTTCGGCAATGCTGTCGGTTAAGAAGTGCATGATACCTTGTCTTCCGCGAGTAGCTAAGGCGATGATATCCGCATCAACTTTTTCGGCAAAGTTAAAAATACCTTCTTGGACGGTATAATCATCGTAAATATTGATTTTTAAATCCTTATATTCAGGCACTTTTTTTAAGAAATTGTCAAAAATTTCTTCCAATTCTTTGGTGGATTTGAAATTGGAGATGGTATTAATGCGAACCAAATAAATTTCCGGTTTGAAAAGATTTAAGAAATCCATTATTTTTTTAAATTCCTTAATGTTTTTTCCTTTAAACTTACCGGCGACAACGACTTTTTCAACTTTAAATTCATCGGCAGGTTTTTTAATAACCAAAACCGGAATTTTGGAGGTCCTGACAACCTTTTCAGTATTTGAACCGACAAAAAATTCTTCCAAACCACTGGTACCGTGAGACCCCATGACGATAAAATCGATATTGTTTTTTTTGGCAAATTCCGAAATACCTTCAACCGGGGCATCGGTCATGACATTTTCATAAACGGGGATGCCGTTCAAGTAGTCTTTGTCCAAAAATTTATCGAATTTTTCGTGGGTATTTTCAAACAGTCTCATAGCTATCGGACCTTGTGGAACGGCAAAACCGTCTATCATATCAACTTCAACTGAAGGAATATCCAACAGATGTAATGTGTATATTTCAGCGTCTATTTTAGAGGCTATTTTGGCAGCTACTTTAAGGGCTTCTTCTGATTTGGGAGAGAAATCTACCGGGACGAGTATTTTTTTCATGATAGTAAATTTTTATGGTATAAATTTAAGAAATATTTTTTTTAATACCAAAGACTCTTGTAAAAAAATAAAGAAAAGAAAATGTTATTAAAAAACTTTCATCCCAGGAAGTCTTAGTTTAAGTAAACAATTCCGGCAAAAAACCGGTTCAATGATAATTATCATATTTAAATGAAGTTGAAATGTATTTTAATAAAAAAAAATTGTATCTTTGCACTGATTTATGTAGTAGAGTGTTATGGGGACGTTAAGTCCCCTATTTTTATACGCCGGATAGAAGAGTTAATAAGCGCAAGCGGGTATAGTAAATTTGTTGTTGAAAAAATTTTGACGCGGGCTATCATGAACCGGTAGATTTTATTAATCTGTCAGGACGGTTAAATAAAAATAAATTATTGATAATCAACAATATATTCATTTTTTTTTATTGTAATGTAAAAGTGCTGGAAAATGGATTTTAAAAAGAAAGTTAAAGATTTGTTGGATAGTGCCTTAAAAGAGCGTCCGGAAATTTTTATTTTGGATTTTTCGGTTTCAGATAGCAATGATATTCAGATAGTGCTGGATAGTGATAAAGGTATCTCAATTGATGAGATAGTGGCTATCAGCCGGGACATTGAACATAATTTGGATCGTGATGAAGCGGATTTTTCATTAACGGTTTCGTCTGTTGACATTACCAAACCGTTTTATTTGAAAAGGCAATTTCGTAAAAATTTAAACCGTCCGGTTAAGGTTAAAACCTCGACAGGTGAAGCAGAAGGCCTTTTGGTTGCCGTGGATGATGACCGGATTGTGTTGGAAAACAAAGTCAGAGAGCCTAAAAAAAACGGTAAAGGGAAAGTGAGTGTAGTTAAACAAAAAGATATTCCTTTTGAAGACATTAAAGAAGCAAAAGTGGTTATAAAATTTTAAAAAAATAAAATCGCGTTATGAATAATAAAGAATTGGTAGAAGCCTTTCTCGAATTTAAAGATGAAAAAGACATTGATAAAGCCACCATTTTGGCTATTCTCAAAGACGTTATTGCACATGCATTGCGTAAGAGAAACGGTATAATCAAAAAGAAACGGGACGGTAGTGAACCCGATGAAGATAATTTTGATATTATCATCAATCCGGATCGTGGTGATCTGGATATCTGGATATACAGGACTGTTGTACCCGATGATAAATATCCGATCAATGAATACCGGGAAATTCATTTGTCTGATGCCAAAAAAATCGACCCGGAGGTGGAAGTAGGGGATGAAATAGACGAACCGTTTCAATTAATAGATTTGGGAAGGCGGGCGATTTTAGCTTTAAAACAAAATTTGGAAAACCGTTTAACGGAATACGATAATATCAATATCCTTAAATTTTTTAAAGATCGTATTGGCGAACTATATACCGCCGAGGTACATCATGTCCGGCCTCATGCCGTATATTTAATTGATGATGAAGGGAATGAATTGGTAATGCCGCGTGATAGACAGATTCCTTCCGACCGTTTTCGTAAAGGTGACAATGTAAAAGGAGTAATTGAAAAAGTTGAGATGAAGAAAAACAAACCGATGGTTATCTTATCCAGAACAGATAACCGGTTTTTGGAAAAACTTTTTGAACAAGAAATCCCGGAAGTATTTGACGGTTTGATTACCATTAAGCGAATTGCCCGTATTCCAGGCGAAAAAGCCAAAGTGGCCGTTGAAACTTATGATGACCGGATTGATCCCGTCGGTGCATGTGTCGGTGTACGCGGGTCACGTATTCACGGTATTGTCCGAGAACTTGGCAACGAAAATATCGATGTAATCAATTATACCGACAACGAAAAGTTGTTCATTCAGAGAGCTTTGGGACCTGTTCAAATTCAACGCTTGGAGTTAGGCGTTACCGATGACGGTAAAAAAATAGCTTATGTTTATATGAAACCCGATGAAATTTCAAAAGCAATCGGTAAAAACGGTCAAAACATCCGTTTGGCTAGTGCTATTACTGGTTATGAAATAGAAATTCAAAGAGAACAAGATGAAGAAGATATCGATTTGGATGAATTTGCCGATGAAATTGATGAGTGGATCATTGAGGCCTTTAAAAAGATTGGTCTTGACAGTGCTTTAAGCATTTTATCTTATGATGTGGAAGATCTGGCAAGACGAACCGACTTGGAAGAGGAAACCGTTGAAGAAGTTATTCAAATTTTAAAAGAAGAATTTAAAGAAGAATAAATTTAAATGCAATTTAAACATTGTTGCTAAATTATAATAAATAACAGAAAACATTTAAAATACAATATGGCAAATAAAACCATAAGAGAAGTAATGCTCGAATTTAACGTGGCGCTACAAACCGTTGTCGATTTCTTGGCAGAGAAAGATATTGCGATTAAACGGCCGAGCCCCCGTGCCAAAATTTCAGAAGAGGCTTATGCTTTGTTGCAGCAAGAGTTTCAATCGGATAAAAATGTAAAAGAAAAATCCGCAAATATTAAAAAGGAGCAAGAAAAAGCCAAAGCCGAATTGCAAAAAGAAAAGGAAAAAGAAGAAAATGTTACGGTTGAAGAAGAAGTTATCTCGTCAAGGGTTAAACTTACCGGACCTAAAATCGTAGGGAAGATAGAAGAACTTGCTGAAAAGAAAACGTCCAAGAAGGAAGAAACAACCGGAAAATTCGAAACTGACAAAGAAAAATCAGAAAAAACTACCGGAGAAGAACAACCAAAAGTCAGTGATAAAATTGACAAAGAAAAATCCGGTTCCGTAAAAGCCGAAGTCAAACCGGCAAGCGACCAAACCGCTAAACCGCAAGCTGAATCAGGCGAAAAACCTACAGAACCTGTGGCGCAAAAACCAAAAACTGAGGCACCCGCAAAACCGGACGAAATAAAAACGGATTACCAAAAACTTGAAGGGATTAAATTAACCGGTGAAAAAATCGATTTAAGTAAATTCGAAACCAAGAAAAAGAAAAAGGAAACCCCGGAAACAGAAGGCAAAAAGAAACGCAAGCGTAAGCGTAAACGTATCCCTGCGTCCGGTAAAGTTCAAGGAAAAAAAGATTTGAAATCAAAGAAATCGAACTATAAAAAACCCGTAGAGAAGAAAGAAATAACGGAAGAAGAAATCCAAAAACAAATTAAAGAGACTCTGGAACGTTTACAAAACAGAGGTAAGAGTAAGCGGGCAAAAATTAAACGGGAAACCCGTCAAAAACGAAAGGAAAAAGAACTTGCGGAACTGTCTGAAAAAGAGGCCGAAAGTAAAGTGCTTAAAGTAACCGAATTTATAACCGTATCCGAATTGGCCAACTTAATGGATGTGCCGGTTACCGATGTTATTACAGCTTGTTTCAATTTGGGATTAATGGTAACAATGAACCAGCGTTTGGATGCCGAAACTTTGAGTTTGGTAGCGGATGAGTTCGGTTATGATACGAAATTTATCGATACCGAAGAAGAATTGGAAGAACCCGAATCCGAAGATGCCGAAGAAGATTTGGTTAAACGGCCGCCTATCGTTACCGTTATGGGACATGTTGACCACGGAAAAACTTCTTTACTCGACTATATCAGAAAAACCAATGTGGTGGCAGGCGAATCCGGAGGTATTACCCAACATATCGGTGCCTATAAAGTTGAGTTGGAAAACGGTGAAAAACTGACTTTTATAGATACCCCCGGTCACGAAGCTTTTACGGCCATGCGTGCACGAGGAACCAAAGTGACGGATGTTGCCGTTATCGTGATTGCCGCTGACGACAATATCATGCCACAAACCAAAGAAGCTATCAGTCACGCACAAGCAGCCGGTGTCCCCATGATTTTTGCTATTAACAAAATTGACCGTCCCGCTGCCAATCCGGATAATATCAAACAACAATTAGCTAATATGAATTTGTTGGTTGAAGACTGGGGGGGCAAATACCAATCCCAAGAAATTTCGGCTAAAACCGGTCAAGGTGTCGATGAATTGTTAGAAAAAATTATCTTGGAAGCTGAAATGCTCGATTTAAAAGCCAATCCTAACAAATCTGCAACCGGAACCGTCCTGGAAGCAGCTCTTGACAAAGGACGCGGCTATGTGTCCGACATGTTAGTGCAAAACGGCACACTCAAAGTCGGCGATTATATTTTGGCCGGAAAATATCACGGTAAGGTAAGAGCTATGTATGACGAACGGGATAAACGGGTGCAAGAGGCCGGACCTTCAACCCCTGTCAGAGTGCTCGGTTTGGATGGTGCTCCTACAGCCGGAGACCGCTTTAAAGTTTATACAGATGAAAGAGAAGCTAAACGGATTGCTCAAAAACGGGATCAAATTATCAGAGAACAACAGTTACGGGCCCAAAAACATATTACTTTGGATGAAATCGGACGCCGTATTGCTTTGGGAGATTTTAAAGAATTGAATTTAATTGTCAAAGGAGATGTCGATGGTTCCGTAGAAGCATTGTCCGATTCATTACAAAAATTATCAACTGAAAACGTCAATATTAATATCATCCATAAAGCGGTCGGTCAAATTTCCGATACCGATGTGAATCTGGCTTCTGCTTCCGATGCAATCATCATCGGATTTAACGTACGTCCTTCTATGTCGGCACGGCGTTTGGCCGAACAAGAACAGGTTCAAATCAAAACATATTCCATTATCTATGATGTTATTAATGATGTAAAAGAAGCCATGGAAGGTATGTTGTCGCCCGAAATTAAAGAAGAAATAACCGGAACTGCCGAAGTGCGTGAAACTTTTAAAATATCAAAAGTAGGAACCGTTGCAGGATGTATGGTTACTTCCGGTAAAATATACAATAACTCGAAAGTACGTGTGATTCGCGAAGGTATCGTAATTTATGACGGCGAATTGGCTTCTTTAAAACGTTTTAAAGACGATGTCAAAGAAGTTTCAAAAGGCTATGAATGTGGTTTAATGATAAAAAATTACAATAATATTGAAGTAGGAGACGTCATTGAAGCTTATCAAAATTATGAAATAAAAAGAAAATTGTAGAATAACTTAACTCAAAACACATAAGAAACACACACAAAAAAAGGAAGCTTCGGCTTCCTTTTTTTTTATTGTTGTTTGATATTGAACTGTTAAGAAGTACTGTTAATAACTATTTTTTCCTAACATTTTAATATTTTATAATTTTGTAGTTCATTTTCGTATTAACCTTCCAAAATTTTTGTCTATGTATTTGATTTTTGATACCGAAACAACCGGATTACCAAAAGATTATAAAGCCCCTGTAAGCCAAACCGATAATTGGCCCCGTGTGGTCCAAATAGCTTGGCAACTGCACGATGATACTGGACGTATTATCGAACATCAAGATTTTATCATAAAACCCGAAGGGTTTAATATCCCTTATGAAGCCGAGCAAGTTCACGGAATTTCCACGGAATTAGCTGTGTCGGAAGGGGAAGATTTGAAAAAAGTTTTGCAAAAATTTAACGAAGTTTTGAATAAGGCAAAATTTGTCGTGGGGCATAATATCGATTTTGACCGTAAAGTTCTCGGGGCCGAATATTACCGGAAAAACATACCAACAAGTTTGTTAGAAAAAAAAGTTTTGGATACGATGACCGAAAAAACCGCCGGGTTATGTCAATTGCCCGGTGGCAAACACGGTAAATATAAATTGCCGAAACTCAGTGAATTGTACAGACATCTTTTCGGGGAAGATTTTGTAGAGGCTCACAATGCAACGGCTGATGTTGAAGCCACTGCACGTATCTTTTTTGAATTGGTGCGTCAAGGTCATTTTTCGGCAGAAGCATTGGAAATGGAAGCGGATTATTTGGAAAGATTTAAAAAAGAAAATCCGGATACGATTCAATTAATTGGTTTAAAACATGTAAATTTTAAACAAAAAAGTGCCGATTTAAAACAAAAAACTCAAGGAACAGCTAAAAAAACGACCACAAAAGATGTTGATTCACTGACCGATCTTAGTTTTACACATTTGCATAATCACACGCAATATTCGGTATTACAATCCACGACCAAGATTAATGATTTAGTTAAAAAAGCCGGAGAATTCCGGATGCCCGGGGTTGCCATTACTGACCTCAATAATTTAATGGGGACTTTCAAATTTGTGTCGGCCGTGGAAGAATACAATAAAGATAAAACGCCTGATCAACAATTAAAAGCTTTGGTTGGTGTAGAACTCAATGTGGTGGATGATCATACGGATAAAACGGTGAAAAACAACGGTTATGCTACCGTGTTTATCGCTAAAAACAAAGTCGCTTATCACAATTTGGTAAAACTGGTTTCGGCGGCACATACCGAAGGGTATTATTACGTGCCCCGTATTGGACGTGATTGGGTGGAACGTTACAAGGAAGGACTGATAGTATTGAGTGGTTCTTTATCGGGTGAAATTGCTCAAAAAATCTTAACCTTGGGAGATAAACAAGCCGAAGAAGCCGTTCAATGGTGGCAAAATGTATTTGGAAGTGATTATTATCTCGAACTCAATCGTCACGGGTTGGAAGAAGAAGAACATGTCAATGAGGTGTTATTGCGTTTTGCTAAAAAATACGGTATCAAAGTTGTAGCGGCAAACAATACGTATTATTTGGAACAATCCGATGCAGATGCACAAGATGTTTTGCTGTGTATCCGCGATAACGAAAAAAAATCGACTCCCATAGGTAAGGGAAGGGGGTTCCGTTACGGTTTGCCTAACAACGAATTTTATTTTAAGTCACCGGAACAAATGAAAGAATTGTTTCATGACATCCCCCAAGCCATTATCAATACACAAGAGATTGTAGATAAAGTGGAAAATTATACTTTAAAGCGCGATGTTTTATTGCCTAAATTTGATATTCCCGGAGAATTTGTTGATCCGTTAGATGAAAAAGATGGCGGTAATCGCGGTGAAAATGCTTATTTGAGGTATTTAACTTATGAGGGGGCCAAAAGACATTGGGGAGAAGTAACGCCTGAAATCAAAGAACGTTTGGAATTTGAGTTGGAAATTATCAAGATGACCAAATATCCCGGTTATTTTTTAATTGTACAAGACATCATTAAGGAAGCCAAAAAAATGGGTGTGGTATGCGGTCCCGGAAGGGGATCGGCGGCTGGCTCTGCGGTGGCATATGCGTTGGGGATAACCAATGTGGATCCTATCAAATACCACTTGCTTTTTGAACGTTTTCTCAATCCCGAACGGGTTTCATTGCCTGATATAGATATGGATTTTGATGATGAAGGCCGTGAAAAAGTTATAGAATACGTTATCAACAAATACGGCCGGGAACGGGTAGCACAAATCATTACTTACGGCTCCATGGCAGCCAAATCGTCAATACGGGATGCCGCACGGGTAATGGAATTACCTTTAAATCAGGCAAACGAATTGGCCAAAAAAGCCCATACTTCTTTATCTATAATCTTAAAAGGCGATGAAGCCAAAATCAAAGAAAAAGTCAACCGGCCGGAGCATGTAAAAGAAGCTTTGGAATTATATAAAATTGCCCAAGGTACCGATCTGGCTGCACAAACCGTTCAAACAGCCGGCCGTATCGAAGGGTCTTTGCGTAATTTGGGTTTACATGCCTGTGGTTTCATTATTGCGCCTACCGATTTGGACGAAGTCGTACCGGTTACAACCGCCAAAGGTTCAGATATGTTTGTAACCCAGTTTGACAATTCGGTGGTTGAATCTGCCGGTTTGTTAAAAATGGATTTTCTCGGCATTAAAACATTGACAATAATACGTGATGCGTTACGGATTATCAAACAGCGTCATGGTGTTGAAATAGATATTGATAATATCCCGCTAAATGATGAAAAAACATATCGTTTGTTTCAAAACGGACAAACGGTAACGGTTTTTCAATTTGAATCAACAGGAATGCGAAAAAATTTAAAAAACTTACGTCCTACCGAATTTGAAGATTTGATAGCCATGGTGGCACTTTACCGTCCGGGACCTATGGAAAAAATTCCCAATTATATCAGTCGAAAATACGGCAATGAACCCGTTACCTATGATTTACCCGAAATGGAAGAAATATTAAAAACAACTTATGGGATTACTATTTATCAAGAACAGGTGATGTTGTTATCGCAAAAGTTAGCAGGTTTTACCAAAGGTCAAGCTGATAATCTACGAAAAGCCATGGGAAAAAAAGACCACGAATTGTTGGCAAAAATGAAACCCTTGTTTATTGAAGGCGCAGTGAAAAACGGTCATCCGAGGGAGATCTTGGAAAAAATTTGGGAAGATTGGCGTAGTTTTGCTTCATATGCGTTTAACCGATCGCATGCCGTTAGTTACGCCATTGTTGCTTATCAAACAGCCTATCTTAAAGCCAATTACCCGTCTGAATATATGGCGGCGGTATTATCGCACAATTTGAAAGATTCCAAAAAATTGTCCTTTTTGATGGCGGAAGCCCGTAAAATGGATATTAAAGTATTGCCGCCTGATATCAACGAATCGGATTACCTTTATACGGTTAACAAAGAAGGTAATATTCGTTATGGACTGGGCGGGGCCTCAGGTGTCGGTCAAAAAGCGGTAGATGCTATCATACAGGAAAGGGAACAAAACGGCCCTTATAAAAGTTTTTTTGATTTTGTAAAACGGGTCAATTTGGGGGCTGTCAATAAACGGACTATCGAAAATTTGGTCAAAGCCGGCGCATTCGACTGTTTTGAAGGAACACACAGAGCCCAATATTTTCAAGAAACAAATGGTAAAAATTTTATAGAAAAAGCCATTGAATTCGGCAAACGTTATAAAAAAAATAAAGAATCTATGCAAACTTCCTTATTCGGTGATTCCGAAGATGTTCAGTTATCCGAACCGGAAATACCTGATTGTGAGCCTTGGACGGAATTGCAAAAACTCGAAAAGGAAAAAGAAGTAGCCGGAATTTACTTGTCCGGTCATCCTTTGGATTTGCTCAAAATAGAATATAAATATTATGTCAAACATCCTATAAGATTTGTCAATAGAATGATACAAGTTTTAAGTGGTAAAAATGATGATAAAGTCAAACAGGAAGGTGAAGAACTGCTCGAAACCGAAGAAGAAAAAGTTGAAAGAAAACTTGAATATAAAAAATTTGAGCAAATGCTGGGTAGAGAAATAATTGTTGCTGGAATGGTTACCAAAGCCACTCATAAAGAAACACAAAATGGTTATAAAATCGGGAGCTTGACCATTGAAGATTATACCGATGCAATTACGTTGGACTTGTGGAATGAAAAATATTTGGAATATGCTAAATTTTTCGTGCCGAAGATTTTTGTCATTGTTCGTTTAAAAATAACCCGTAATTTTTATAAAAATAATAATTTGAAAGTTAGAGTATTGGAGGTGGGCTTATTATCCGAAGTGTTTGAGAAAAAACCTAAAGGATTGACAATTAACCTGTTGGTTTCTCAGATTGATAAAGATTTTGTTGACGTTTTGTATGATCGTTTAAAAAATTATAAAGGTAAACAAAGATTGACTGTCAATTTAATAGACATAGATGAACCGGAATTGAGTGTGCCATTGCGCTCTGATGTCAGTATCAATCCTGATGCATCCTTGATACGGATTTTGGAAGGAATGCATTTACGATTCCGCTTAAATTAGCAGGAATATGACCACACTGACCGAAGGTTCCATATTAAAAGCATTGGTAAAATTGTCAATTCCGTTGATATTGACAAATATTTTACAGACGGCATACAACCTGACCGATACATTTTGGGTGGGTCGTTTGGGGAGTGTATCCGTAGCAGCGGTTTCATTGGCTTTTCCCATTGTGTTTATCATTGTTTCATTGGGGTCGGGTATGGCCATTGCCGGTTCTATTTTGGTTGCCAAGCGTCAAGGCGCCAAAGATACGGATGCGGTTGCTCATATTTCCACACAAACCTTTTTTTCGGTTTTGACCATTTCGCTGATATTAGCGGTTATAGGCTACGTATTGACGCCGTTTTTGGTTGATATAATGCACGTTACCACGGAAGTTTACAATGAAGCGGTTGCTTATTTAAAAATTATCTTTTTAGGCTTGCCGCCCTTATTTATCTATTTGACATTTCAGTCTTTGATGCGGAGTATCGGTAAAGTAAAGTTGCCGTTTTACATTGTTTTATCAACCGTTTTACTCAATTTGGTACTCGATCCCTTGTTTATTTTCGGTTGGAATGCTCTCATTCCCGCTTCAGGGGTTAAAGGGGCGGCAATAGCAACGGTCGGGACACAAATATTGTCGGCCGTAATCGGTTTGATTATTTTGTTTAAAGGCGAGCAGGGTATCAAAATCCGTTTGAGTGATTACCATCCTGATTTTACCGTTATCAATGAACTTATTAAATTGGGTATGCCGGTATCCATAGAACAAGTGAGTCGCGCATTAGGAATTTTTATGATGGTGTTGTTAGTGACCCACTTTGACACTATGGTTTTGGCCAGTTACGGTATTGGTAGCCGGATATTGAGTTTTATTATTATCCCGGCTTTTGGTTTGGCTATGGCCACCTCCACTTTGGTGGGGCAAAATATTGGAGCCCGTGCTTATGACCGGGTCAAAAAAACCTTACAATTGAGCTTGAAAATAGCTTTCGGGGTCTTGGTTATTATAGGATTGTTGTTATTCGTTTTTGCCAAAGAAATCGCTATGTTTTTTATCCCAACAGATCCTGTGACTATCCGTGAAAGTGCCGTTTTTATTAAAACCTTGTCCGTTTCTTTCGGATTTTTAGGCGTTTTAATTGTCTTGATGGGAGCATTCAGAGGCGCGGGGAAAACCAAAATTTCAATGATTTTGGCTCTGTTATCCGTTTGGTTATTGCGTTTTCCGTTGGCTTATTATTTAGGCTACCATACAAGTTTAAAACAGTTCGGCATCTGGATCAGCTATCCCATAACCAATACATTGACCGCACTTGCCGGTTTGATGTTGTTGATTAAGTACAAGTGGTTTGAAGGAGAATCGTGAGGGTTTCTGTTTTTTTTTGATTTTTTTTTAATTCTAAGCAAAAAGCATAATATGTAACAATAATTAATCCTCTCCTGTTTTCGCCACTGTGACACCCAATATTAATTAGTTATTTATCATTACTTTTTTGCATCGCCCAAAAAAGAAACAAAAAACGCTAGCCTTACTAAACTTTTCTTAATTTCTACGCTTTTCTCCCTAAACAATCTGAACTCGCAAAAGCCTATTGTTTTTAATCTTTATTTTCATTTGATAGAATATTTTAGCTTTCATAAGAAACTTTCATTTTGCTCAAACAGCAGATTGTTTTTAACGTCCGAAAAACTTGAAATTTACGGAAAACCTTCGTATGGCAGGGGTAATAACCGCATTTTCCATCTTTTTATAAATGTCTGTGATATAAGATTGGCAATAAATTTTTCTAATTTTCTCTAATATAAATATGCAGGACACCCAAAAGTTACAATACAAACCCATAACACGCTTATAATCAGGAGTTTAATATTTTACGAAATAAAAATGGCGAAAACAGGAAAAAGCATAATATGTAACAATAATTAATCCTCTTTATTCTGTCCCGGTTCCGGTGAAAGGGATACGACAAATCCTTAATACCTCAAACCTCAAATATTTTGTAAATATTTGTCAAATACATTAAAAAACCTTGTATTTTTGCAAAGTCATAATTTTAAAAATAAAAAAAATGAGAGAATTATTAATTGTATTATTATTTTTAGGAAGTTTAACGGTTAAGGCGCAAGATAAAGAAGAGGTCAAAGAAGGCTGGCAAAATACCGGTGATATCAGTTTGATGTTTAATCAAGCAGCATTTGACAACTGGTTGCAAGGAGGTGAAAACTCATTGGCGCTCAACGGTTTGATCAATTACAATTTTAATTACAAAAAAAATACAAGTATTTGGGATACCAAACTGATTTTGGCTTACGGTTTGAGCCGTATTTCCGATTTGACTAAAAAAACGGATGACCGTTTTGAAATTAATTCCGTTTACGGTAAACAAGCTTCAAAATTATGGTATTATTCGTTTTTCGGTAATTTTAAAACGCAAATGACCGATGGTTATGATTACAGTGTAACGCCCAAAGTCGTTACTTCAAGATTTTTGGCGCCGGCTTATATGACATTCGGGCCCGGTATGCTGTGGAAGAAATCAGATAATTTGAAAGTAAATTTTGCGCCGGCTACTTCCAAATTAACTATTGTGAATGATGATACCTTATCAGCTGCCGGAGCTTATGGCGTTGACCCGGGTAAAAATTTACGTTACGAACTCGGTATGGCACTCGACGCATATTATAAGTTTAACTTGATGAAAAACGTGTCAATGGAAAACATTTTGGGTTTGTATAGCAATTATTTGGACCATCCCGAAAACATTGATGTGGATTACAAAATGAATATGGTGATGACTGTCAATAAATATATCAGTGCCAATTTCGGTATTAATTTGTTGTATGATGATAATGCTTTACAAGACATTCAGTTAAAAGAAATTTTCGGGTTGGGTTTTCACGCGAAGTTTTGATTATGTTAAAAGCGACACACGAACGAGTGTCATAATGAACAAACAATAAAAAACCAACTGTTGAACCCCGACGGGATGACATTATTATATTGATTATCAATTAATTTTTTTTTCAGACCTGCATGGTTTTCAAAACCTAGCAGGTCTTTTTGTATGCTAAATCTTCGTTTTAATTTTCATTAGTTATAATTTTCTGCGGAATTATTTTAGGATGATGATTCTGGATAACAAACAAAAAAAAGATATTTGAATTTCAAACAACATAATCCCGTAACATTTCATATCGACTTATCAGAAATTAGTTTTTTTGCAAAAAGTTGTCATATTTTTACAACCACTATCAAAATCATTGATTTTCAATCTTTTTTATGTCATTGTTGAAAAAAGATTTTTTGGTATTTTATAATAACTTTGTATCTTTGTGCAGTTGTAAAAATGCCGTATGATAGCTTTATATTTGACTATATTTATCAGTTTGGTTATAGCGCTGGTGTTTTTAGTGCTGTTTTTGACGTCGGTAAAAACGGGTCAATACGAAGATACTTACACACCGTCGGTCAGGATGGTATTGGATGAATTTAAAGAAGAAAATCAAGAACAAGAAGACAAATAAAATATTAACCAAAATCAAACTATATGGAAAAACAGAAATTTTATTATGATGACAAGATTGTAAAGCTGTTTGCTTGGGCGACGGTCGTCTGGGGTGTAACGGCTTTTACAGTTGGTCTGATGGTAGCTTACTTTTACTGGTTTCCGCATTATACAAACGGAATTTCGTGGTTGAGCTACGGGCGATTAAGACCATTGCATACCAATGCCGCTATTTTTGCATTTGTCGGTAATGGTATTTTTGCAGGTGCTTATTACAGTACACAACGATTGCTTAAAACCCGGATGTTCAGTGATGCATTGAGCAAAATAAATTTTTGGGGTTGGCAATTGATTATTCTTTTGGCAGCCATTACTTTGCCTCTTGGTTTTACCCAAGCCAAAGAATACGCCGAACTGGAATGGCCCATTGACATTTTAGTTGCTTTGGTATGGGTGGCATTTACGGCAAATTTGATTGGAACCGTTATCAAAAGACGCGTACGTCACATTTATGTGGCCATTTGGTTCTACCTTTCAACGGCTGTAACCATTGCTATGTTATACATTTTCAACAACTTGAGTATGCCGGCAACTTTATTTAAAAGTTACTCCATTTATTCAGGGGTTGAAGATGCCGTTGTACAATGGTGGTATGGGCACAATGCCGTAGCATTTTTCTTAACAACACCTATTTTGGGGTTGATGTATTATTTCGTTCCCAAAGCGGCTAAGCGTCCTATTTATTCTTACAGATTGTCCATTATTCACTTTTGGACATTAATTTTTATCTATATTTGGGCAGGTCCGCACCACTTGTTGTACTCCGCTGTTCCGGAATGGGCACAAATTTTAGGAACTATTTTTTCCGTTATGCTTATTTTCCCGTCTTGGGGTGGTATGATTAACGGTTTGTTGACTTTAAGAGGTGCTTGGGACCGTGTGCGTGAAGATCCTATTTTAAAAATGTTTGTGGTGGCTATTACTTCTTACGGTATGAGTACGTTTGAAGGGCCGATGTTGTCCACAAAATCTTTAAATGCCATTGCTCACTTTACCGATTGGATTGTGGCACACGTTCACGTCGGGACCTTAGGTTGGAACGGTTTTATCATTATGGGGATGCTTTACTGGATGGTGC
>JALVST010000019.1 GCA_027024205.1 Flavobacteriales bacterium
CTATGCCTACATTTTTATTATTAGACTGGTCGTCATTGGTTCCGGCGCCTATGCCTATAAAAATGGATGAACCGTTGTCGGTGCCGTCATCATCGGAGCGGGCGTCGGAGAGATCGTCCAGTTTGGTTGCGCCGCCGCTAGGAAGCGTTACGCTATTGCCGGATGAAATAGTGAGTTGGCTGCCGCTTACGGACAGGGTTTGTATCTCGTTATTGGGGTCGTGGTCGGCGTCGTTGATATCATCGCCGTCGGATAAGCCGGAAGGTACATTGCTTAAATCATTAAAATCACCGCTAAAAACATTATCCGCCTTTCCGGCATACAAGGCATAAGGCACACTCAGCAATTGACTGGTTCCCGTGATGGTGTAATTAGTGCCGCCTGCTGGGTCTGTTTCGGTTTTGATAAAATAAGGTCCGTTTGCCCAATCAATGGTTGTAAAATCACCGCTTACCACTGTTCCGTTACCTATTTGCATACTTACCAGCCCGTTAGCGTTAGTGGTGGGCGTATGGGTTTCTACATACACCGGTGTTCCGGTGGCGCTGCCTTGCAGAATACTGATTTTGATCCCTACGGATTGATTGGCAACGAGATCATTACTTGCATTTCTTACAACGGCTTGATAACTCATTTTTTGAGGTGTTTGAGCTAAAAGTATATGTGTGCTATAAAGCAAAATAGCTGTAATGAAGAATATTTTTTTCATGGCGTTTATTTTTTAATGATTTTAAAGGTTTTGACGATATGATTATTTCTTGACACACTTAAAAAGTAGGTGGCATGTGCCAAATTATCTAAATGAATTTGGGTATTAAGGCCGGTTACTTTTTCTTTAACAATTATTCTTCCCAATTCGTCATAGAGTTGATAGGTTATATCTTTGCTGTTTTCAACTTTTAAAGTTAAATAATCTGTTGCAGGGTTTGGATAGACCGCCATTTCCAGATTAATGCTAGTTTCTTCAACGCCCAATGAAACGGATATTTCAAAGGGTTGTTGTACACCTTCTGCAACGGAAGTGTTAGAACCGGTTTTGGTCATATAGACCGTTTGCCCTATGGAATAACTCGTAGAACCACCGCTTCCCGTTGCATCACCTCCTGAAGTCAATATAGCTTCTTGTGCCTGTATATAGGAGAGTGATAAAATAAATAATAATGTCAATATTTTTTTATTAAAGTTCATAATCAAAACAAGTGTTATCAGGTAAAACTATATTTGCAATCCATTTATAAAAACCTTCTCCTATCCTGAGTGTATTACTCAAGCGTACTTTATCAACTTTTGCTTTTTTTACGCAAAATTTGTCACGTGTAATTCTGTAAACTACTCCTATTACTTTAACTTTTCCTTTGGCATCTTTTCTGATTTTTCTTTTTAGTTTCACATCAGCATCTACAATAATTTTACAACCTTTAAAAGTAACTTTGGTCGCATTGTAGATATGTAATGTTTTTCTTTTGCTTATTTTATAATCAAGCCCTGCAATTGAATCATTAATTTTTTTTAAAATTGTATCGTTAACAGGATGAGAATTGCCAACCCTCTCAACCAATCGGCAATTAACTTGTGCATTGACAGTATGAGCTGATATAAGTATTAGAACTATAAAAAATTTAAATAGGTTTGAACTGATTAAATGTTTTGTTTTCATAATTATACTTTTTTTAAGTTTAAAAAATTTTTCTCTCCGTTTTTATATTTACCTTCTATGGTTTAGTTGCTGGCTGTCCGGTTCGGTTTTACCTCACCAATGTTGTTTGAGCGGTTGGCATTATTTTTATTACTATACCGATGATTGTTTGTGCCGGTTTCCTCTTGTGTGGATTTTTTGTTATACTTTTTAGTTTTGCCGTCAATTTCCTTTTCGGCTTCATCATAGACTTTGTAAATATCTTTATCTACACGGTCTTTGGCTCATTTTTCGGCTTCTCTTTTAACTCATTCTTTTGCCTGTTTCATTAGTTTTTTTATAAATTGGGACTGCACTCGCGGTGCAGTTCCCAATAACAAGAAGACTAATGAGAAATATTTAAACAATTTTATAACGGGCTATTTTTTGATAAACTTAACAGTAGAAGCTTTGTCTTCTGTTTGTACTTTCATCAAATACACGCCGTTTTGTAAATCGGCAACATTTAAGACCACTTGTTTTTGATTAGGTGTTACGTGACGGACTTCTTGTCCTAACAAGTTGGTGATGCTAATCATATCAATATTTGAGGCGGCATTCACATTTAAGACATCGGTAGCAGGATTGGGATAGAATTTGAATGCCAGTTGTTGGTAATCTTCTATGCCGGTAACATCATCGGTTAAGTAAAAGGATGAAGTACCGACATTATCGTTATTAAAATCCCAAGTCCTTAACCAATATTCTTGTCCGGCTGTAAGTCCCGTAACTTCTTTAACATCATAAGGAGGAGAACCGGCTGAAATGTAAATAACCTGACAATCCATAGCTGAGGTAGAATCAGGGTCGGAATAAACAGCAAAAACAAAAGATGACCAATCTCCGGCAGTAGTAGAATGATGGACATTAACTTTTCCTGTGCCGGGAGCTGTAAATTTAAACCATACATCACCGCCTAGATAGCTGCCGCAAGTCGGAGAACCATTAATATAATCTGAGTCCATAGCCAATGTGTTGTCTGCAATAGACAAAGTATAAGAAGTAGCATTTTCCGGTTGTACATTTATATTTTTTGCATAAGCAGCTTCATCATTGGGTTCTACTTTGGCAACATAAAAAGGCGTTATACCAAAATCATTGTTGTTGTAATCCCACATTCTGATAAAATAAGTTTCATTGGGCGCTAAATTGCCAATCATATTCGGGATATTGATATCTGAGTCTAATATTGAATTGCAAAAAATAGGTGTTGAGTTTACGCTATTGTGATATATGGCATAACCTATGATGCCAATATCACCAACTGCAGTTCTGATAATGCTTATGGCTCCTGTTGGCGGTGTCACAAATTTATACCATACATCGCCGCCATTAAAATTGGCACAATTCGGGGTTGGTGGCCCTGAGTCAGTAGCCCCGATATTATTCATATAATTGGTGACATAACTTCCCGCACGTGGGTCTGCTAAAATAATTCTTCGCGGCTGACTATTAAGATCGTTATAAGGGCGTTGAAAAGTAAAAGTCAAATGATCTTGTATAGGAAATAAACTTGAATTAATGTTATTGTTAGCCGTTGACCTTGAAGAGGTTGGATTATTGCCCGATCCATCAGGTGTGACACTAATAAATGTAGTGTTATAGCCATCATAAAAATTAAATCCGACAGAAGCGCTAAGGGTTGCGCCGGCATCACAGTGTCCGTAGAAGAATTTAATAACATTTGAACTTTCAACTAAATATAAGACAAAACTCATGGTATGACTGCTGTCACTATAATGAGAAATATTTTTCCAAAAAACTTTAAAAATTCTATTCGGTGCTGAGCCAATAGTTTCATATTTAACATATCCATTGTTGCCAGGAAACAATCTCAAATCATCCCATAACGGTGCAATGATATTTTTTTTATTATTAGCAGTAGAAGTCAAGTCATTATTATAGCTTATTTGAGCTTGGGTTAAGGATATGGCACCATTAACACCTACGGTACAAGTCGTAAACTTTTTGCCACCATAATAAAAATCAAAACCGATTGGGACGCCTGTTTGCTCTTCTTCGTCTCCGGTAGTCCATAGAGTTGTGGCAGATGTACTAGGAGAAGGAAAGAATGTGTTGTCATATTGGCCAAGTGAGTAATAATCTACCTGTGCTTGAAGGTTGAACATTAAACCCAATAAGAATAAACTGAGTGCAGTAAATTTTTTCATAATTATATTTTTTAAAGTTTAACAAATTCCACTCGCCGGTTTTTAGCTTTGCCTGCTTTGGTTTTGTTGCTAGCCACCGGTTGGCTTTCACCTTTACCTTCGGTTTTTAGTCTGGATGATTGGATACCGAAATGTTTAACCAAGTAATTTTTAATGGATTCAGCCCGTTTTTTAGATAGTTTTAAGTTAGAAGCGGCACTGCCGTCACTATCGGTATGCCCTACGATTTTGAGTTTTAACCCGGGATTTTCCACCAGTATTTTTCCAATTTTGTTTAGAATATCATAACTTTTGGATTGAATAGCGGCACTATTCACATTAAATAATATATTGTTTGTTACAAATTTTCCGGTTTCCAGCAGTGCTTTACGCATGTCTTCACCGGCTACGGCAAGACGCAAATTGGTGATGTAAAAATAGGTTTCGGCGGAGTTGTAAGTATTGTCAATATCAAAAACAATGGCGTTATAGTTGGCATCACCGAATGCCCGGGGTAAATCCCATATTTTTTTACCGTCTATATAGACTCTGATTCTTTTCTTTTGTCGCCAAACGCCTACGTGAATTAAATTGTGGTTTTTAGTAAAATTATTGATATTTTTTTTGTTTTCAATAATTTTTTGATTGTCTTGATAAGAAGTTATTCCGGTTTGTCCCGCTTTTCCACCGGCAGCAATGGGATGTAGCCATAATCTCACACCGTTTTTACCATGTCTGAATCGTTGCCATTGGGTAAAATCTGTTTTTCTGTTTTTTACTTCAACAAAGTTAATCCTTAATCCCGATGAATAAAAACTATAATCATCATCAACGTAGAGGTCAAATTCAAATGTTGAATTTTCCGGAATATCTGTTATACCATCGGGGGTAAATTGTCCTTTTTCGCCTAATTTTAACCATTTGGTTTCATCATCGTCAAAGGTTACTATTTCGCCACTTGAATTGGTATTCCAAGTAACCGGAAAATCGCCGATGGCATCGTTTTTAAAGCTATCGGTAAAGACAATTTTATTACCGGGCACAAAGTCATTTTTACTTTTAGCTGTTCTTTTATTACCGGCTGAATTAGATTTTTTACGGCGTTTACGCTTCTTTTTGTTTTTAGAAAATATACCTTTTTTGTGATCATTTTTTTTAGAATCTTTTCCGTCTATTTTATCCTCAGTTTTATCATATACTTTGTCAATACCTCTATCGATACGCCGTTTACTTCTTCGTTCGGCTTCTCTTTTGGCTTTTTCTTTGGCGTGTTTGGCCAGTTTTTTTAGAAATTGGGACTGCACTCGTGGTGCACTTCCTAATAACAAAAGGATTAATAATAGAAGTTTTATCACTTTCATAATAGATTATTTTTTAATCATTTTAATAACTTGTTTAGCTCCGGTTGTAGTTGTAACCTTAACGGTATAAATTCCTTTAGGCAAATCCGATGTTTGGACTTCAATTTGTTTTTGGCTGTTTTTATAGACCGATTTTTTTACCTGTTGTTCCAAAATATTGTTAATGCTGATTTGGTTAATTGGCTGTTCGGCTGTAATAATAGCTTTTGTCGTAACCGGATTGGGATAGAGTTTAATGTTTTCCACATTAGCTATATCATTAACAGCTGCCAGATCTTGATTGGCAACAATAATATCAAAAGCGGCATCAACGGGAAAAGGCGTTTGATCTTCCGTATATAATGCCCATTTATGCAATGATCCGGCGTAAAAAGCTGAAATTTTATGAGGCACAAAAGTATTGTGACCAGATATGCCGAAATAGTGAGAAAAAACAAAAGTAGCATCCGGATTATTATTTAAGTTAGGGTTATCAATTACTGTAAAATCACCTGTTATATTTGCTGCATTAGAAACATGGGTAAATCGCGTTATAACCCCTGATCCGTTTTTTAATATTTTATATGCGGCATTGGTAGGAATGGCTGTTGTATTGTCTTCATTATAAATTTGCCGGCGATTAGTTGAATTTTTATAATAAAATCCATCCAAATTGGTATTGTAAACACTATGAGGATTATAATAATGAGAAAAAACGGCGTAAGGCCCCGGATTTTGATTGTTAAAGTCCGGGTCATCAATGGTAGTTACCTGGTTTGAAGAACCGGATATAGTGGATGGTGTGGCAATATGTGTTATAACATCATTAGGGTCAGAAGCTATATATACAAAAAAATGTGCCCCGTCAACCATCGGTGTAAAATCTTCGTTATAAATTGCCCATTTATGATGACCGGAAGAATACCATAAGCCATCCACATTATTATTATAATGAGCAGTCATGCCATTAGGATTCCATACATGACAAAATACGATTGCGGCATTCGGATGGTTATTCAAATCCGGATGGTCTATATAGGTTATATGACCGGAGATATTAGCGGCAGTTGCCGTGTGAACGTAAATTTTGTCTTGTGCTGTTAAAAAATTTAAACAACAAACAAGTAAGAAAGTAAAAACTATTTGATTCATAACTCTAAGGTTTTGTGATTAATAATACCACAAAACTACCGGACATTTATCAACTTAAATGTCAAATTTGTAACAAATAGTTGTTAATTTGTAACTTGTGATACAAAAAAATGATATAAGGACGCTTTTTAGTTTAGTTGAGATTTAAATTCTTTGGGGGTGCAACCGAATTGCTTTTTAAAACATTGGTTAAAATATCCCGGTGAGTTAAAACCTACTTGATAGGCTATTTCGGATATATTGATATTACTGTTTTTGAGTAAAACAGCAGCTTGGTTGAGACGTTGAATTTTAATAAATTGTGATGTAGATTGTCCAGTCAATGCTGTGAGTTTTCTGTGCAATTGCATACGGCTCATACCCATGGCTTTGGCAAAATCATCGGCTGAAAAATCCGGATTGGTAATTTTTTTATCTAAAACTTGGGTTAAATGTTCAAAAAAACGTTGGTCTTTATCCGGAATGTCTTTCGGAATTTTTCCTATTAAGAGATATTCATCGAGAATTTTTTCTTTGATTTTTTTTCGGTAGTTTATAAGATTATTAACTTTTAATTTGAGTATTTCTTCATTAAAAGGTTTTTCAATATAATCGTCAGCTCCGGCAAATAGTCCTTTAATTTTGTTTTCTTCCCCGGCTTTGGCCGTCAACAAAATAACAGGAATGTGGTTGGTTCTTTCGCAAGATTTTAAGGCTGTTAAAACTTCCACTCCGTCTTTGCCCGGCATCATCACATCACTGATGATAATATCTGGTATATTGGCAAATGCTTTTTCCATGCCATCTTCACCGTCTTTGGCGGTGATTACTTTGAAACAATCTTTAAATATATTTGCAATATATTTTCTCACATCACTATTATCTTCGATAATAAGCAATATCGGATCATCGGTCCGTTCGATGGGGCAATGTTCCGGTTGATGGGTATTTTCCGGTGCAATATATTGCGGGCTGTAGTTTTTTTCAGGCTCTGATTGTTTGGTTATTTCATCTAATTTATAAACAGATTTTTCAATGGGAATAACAACTTGAAAAACGGTCCAGCCATCTTCTCCGCTTTCCGCTTTAATACGACCTTTGTGCAGTTGCACCAACTGTTTTACGATGGATAATCCTAATCCGATGCCTTCGGAATGTTTGTTTTTCTGATAAAAACGTTCATAGATTCTGTTCAAATCTTCTTGGGTTAATTTTTTACCGGTATCTTGTATTTTTATAATCAATTTACCGTCTTTACAATCTGAAAAGAATCTTATTTGTCCGCCTTTTTCCGTGTATTTGAATGAATTGGACAGTAGATTGTTTGTAATTTTTTGAATGACATCTTTATCGATCCAAATAAATTCCTCTTTGCATTGATTATCAATGGTATATGAGATGTTTTTTTGTTGTGCAAGCGATTCGAAATTATGGGCAATAAGCCCTAAAAAATTCTGGGGATCGACTTGTGACACATTGAGCTTTCGTTTGCCGGCTTGCAGTTTGGTCAAATCCAATACTTGATTGACTAAGTCCAGGAGTCTTTCGGCATTTTGTTGAATGATTTGAAGCAGGTTACTATCTTCTTTGGTCAATCTGTTTTGCTTTAAACGTTGTTTAACAGGACTCAATATTAACGTTAATGGCGTCCGGAATTCGTGTGAAATATTGGCAAAAAAGTCGGATTTGGCTTGGTCCAATTCTTTTAATTTACGTACAACTTTTTGCCGGTTTTTATACAGGGAAAAAAGAAATAAGGCTAACAAGGAAACAAAAGACATAATACCTAAAAACAAATTACGTTGCATACGTTTTTGTTGTTCAATGATTTTGTTTTTTGAACTTAACAGCGCTATTTCCTTTTCTTTTTTTTCGGTTTGATAAATGGCTTCCAGTTCTCTGATTTTTGCGGCGTTTTGCGTTTGGTTTATAGAATCTTTTAATTGCGAGGCTTTATAGAGATACAAATAGGCATTTTTAAAATCTTTTTTTCCGGCATAAGCTTTTGACAGGTTAGCATAAGATTCTTGTATGACCTGACTATTGTTTTCATTTTTTTGGATTTGAACGGCGGTTTGATAATAAGTAATAGCTTTATCATATTGTTTTTGTTTGAGATAAAGGTTTCCCAATTCAATGGCTGAAACCGAAACTTCGTATGTATTACCCATATCTTTAACTAACTTGTAGCTTTGTAAAAAATATTTTTCGGCTTCTTCCGGGTTGTTATTCTTCATATTGATTTGTCCCAAATCAATGCTGATATGAGCAAGGGTCAAATAATCTTTTATAGTGTTAAAGAATACATAGGATTGTTGCAATAAACTATCGGCTTTTTTATATTGTTTTTTTTGCAAATAGACTTCCCCCAAATGCCAATTGGTGGTATTGAGAAAAAATTCGGCGCCTTGTTTTAACTTTTTAAATTCCGTATTAGCTTTGAGAAAATACTCTTCGGATTTGTCGTATTCTTTTAACGACTTATAAACGTCTCCAATGCTTTGATAAGCCGCTGCAATAATAATGGGACGAAGCGGATGAACGGAATGCAGGGAATCTACTTTTAAATAATATTTTAAGGATTGATCGAGTTTGTGTTCTCTGGCGTAGGTATTTCCGACAGCTATATAGGTGTCAGCCAAAGTGGGATAATCATTTAAACTACGGGCTATTTCTGCACATTTTAAACAGGCATATATGGCTTCTTTATTTTTTCCCATTAGATATTTTATATGGCATATCCCGTTATTGCATACGGATATGCCTTTTTTATAGCCGATTTTTTTGGCTAACTCTAATGATTTATTAAAATAAACCAAAGCCGAATCATTTTGCTGCATGCGTCTGTAATAACTTCCCATCAGGTAGTCTGCATCTGCCAAACCTATACCGTAGTTTCTTTCCAAACTGAATTGTTTTATCTTTTTGATGTAATACAAAGCACTATCGGGTTTGGGATTGACGTAGCGTGCTATTAATACTTTTAAACGGTTGTAGGTAATAGAATCTTTTGCGTTAAGTTTTTTCCGGAATTGAGCATGAATATCTTTATCAATATTTTTTAAACTGCTTTTCTCTTCAAATCTTAAACTATAAAAAGTTTGCTTTTTCAGGATTGAAGGTTCTGTTGATGTAATTAAGCTGTTGAAAAACAGGTGATTAATTAAAACGATGACGGAGAGGTGAACTTTAAACATAATTCTAATCAGGTTTAAAAGATAAAAATTTCAGTAAGTAAAGTTACATAAAAAATTTAAAGATAAACTTTGGTAAAAAAAATTAAAGACAAAACCACATGTGTTAAAGTATTGGGGTTGAGATTTTTGTTAGAAAAATAATGTATTTTTACGGATGTTTCTTTGAAACATAATTAACCCGAAAAATTCACAGAATTTTTCTTAGTTAAAAGTAAAAATTTAAAAGTAAAAAGTTGAAAGTTAAAAGTTTAGATGTTTTTATTATAAATTTTTATAGCCCAAATTTGGGCTATATAATATTTTTTAAAAGTTAATATAACTTTCTAACTTTCAACATTATAAACTTTAAACTCCACATTATTCATGAATAATGTGGGTTAAATGAACCGATAAATGAAAAACAAACAATTTTGGATAAGATTGTCCGGTATATTAGGAGCAATTGGTGGGGTTGTACTGTTTGCAGGCGATATGCTTTTTTATTATGATCCGGTCAACTACAATCTCATTGAAAATATGGCCAATACTTCCGGTTTTAGAATTGTTGCAAGTGCTATTGCCGCGTTGATAGCCACTTGGTTATATTTGGCAGGCTTGATACAAATTAACTTTGCCTTACGACCTGTAAAAAGTTTGTACAAAAATATCATTTTAGCTTGTTTTATGGCAATTTTTACAGCTTACGGGATTGTTCATGGGGCTTATGTGGCTATTGCAACATCGGCAAAATTGGCTGTAACTCACAATCTTGAACTGAAACAGTCAGTAGATTTAGCTGTTCAAGTTAGTCAAACTTTACGTTTTATCGTCTATCCGGTTTTTGCACTTCTATCTGTTGTTTTTATCACGCAAGTTTGGAACCGGCAAACTTTATATCCGCGTTGGATGGTATTTTTCTATCCATTACTTCCTTTTTTAGGACAATTCGTTATTTGTCAACATCTTACGGGGAGTGTTAAGGCCATAATTTGCGGTGGTTATCTGAACCTGTTATTGATTGTGTTTTTTACTGTTTCTACCATTGCATTGTGGCGAAAACACAATTAGCAGGAATTTTGTTTGAGCGTAAAATTTACCTGAAAGAGATTTGAATTTTTCCTTTGTTATCATCATTAAAAATTCATACTTTTGCTTTTTCATAATTCTATGGCTGACACAAAATACATATTCGTTACAGGCGGTGTGACTTCTTCCCTCGGAAAAGGCATTGTATCGGCATCACTGGCCAAATTGTTACAAGAGAGGGGTTTTTCGGTAACCATTCAAAAATTAGACCCATACATTAATATTGACCCCGGTACGCTCAATCCTTACGAACACGGTGAATGTTTTGTAACCGACGACGGGGCGGAAACCGATTTGGATTTGGGGCATTACGAACGTTTTTTGAATATCAAAACTTCGCAAGACAATAATGTGACGACCGGTCGTATCTATCAAAGTGTGATTGACAAAGAACGTCGAGGGGATTATTTGGGCAAAACCGTTCAAGTGATTCCACATATTACCGATGAAATCAAATACCGGATCCGCCGTTTGGGTGAAAAAAGTATTTACGATATTGTTATTACCGAAATAGGCGGGACGGTCGGGGATATCGAATCTCTGCCGTATATTGAAGCGGTACGTCAATTGCACTGGGAATTGGGAGATGAAAATGTAGCTATTATTCATTTAACCTTGGTGCCTTATTTAGCTGCCGCCGGTGAACTCAAAACCAAGCCGACCCAACATTCGGTTAAATTTTTAATGCAGAGTGGAGTCCAACCCGATATTTTGGTTTGCCGGACAGACCGTCCGCTTTCTGAAAGTGTGCGACGTAAGATAGCTTTGTTTACCAATGTCAAATTAGGCAATGTTATCGAATCGCGTGATGCGGAAACCATTTATGATGTACCTTTGATGTTGCAAGAAGAACAACTCGATAAAGTAGTTTTGGAAAAATTGCGTTTGCCGGAAGGTAACGAGCCGGCATTGACCGAATGGAAAGCTTTTTTGGAAAAATTTAAACATCCGTCAGATACCATTCGGATCGGTTTGGTAGGTAAATATGTCGAATTACATGATGCGTATAAGTCTATTCACGAATCTTTAATTCACGGTGCGACAGCCAACCGGCTGAAGTTAGAGATGCACTGGATACATTCTGAAAAATTGTCTGCTGCTGAAATTGTTGAAGAACTTAAAAAAGTTGACGGAGTTATTATTGCGCCCGGATTTGGAGCCCGTGGTGTAGAAGGAAAAATAACGGCTTTAAAATATGCCCGTGAAAATGGATTACCACTGTTTGGTATTTGTTTTGGGATGCAGATTGCCGCCATAGAGTTTGCACGGCATGTACTCGGATTAAAAGAAGCCGATTCAACGGAACTCAATCCCGATACCCCCGAACCGGTTATCAATCTGTTGGAAGATCAAAAACTCGATTTGCTCGGCGGTACCATGCGATTAGGATTACAAACCTGCCGGTTGGAAGACGGTTCAAAATCAAAAAAAATCTATCAAGCAGACACTATTCAAGAGCGGCATCGTCATAGATATGAATTTAACAATAAATATATAGAAGCATTTGAAAAAAACGGTATGCAAATTGCCGGGCGTGATGTTAAAACCAATCTGGTCGAAATACTCGAACTCAAAGACCACCCTTGGTACATCGCCACCCAATTTCATCCCGAATATAAAAGCACGGTCTTAAATCCGCATCCGCTGTTTGTGGATTTTATTAAAACGGCTTACGAATTGAAAATGGATAATTAATGATGAATTGATGAACTGATGATATGAGGAGTGAGGAATGAGGAATGAGGAAAAAATTAAGTTAAAAAAATCCTTAATTCTTCAATTTAAAAGAAAAAAATATAGTTTAAAACAGAAAACATTCATCAAAAGCGTAAACAATCTATAAACCGTAACTTTCAACTTTTAACTTTCAACTTTTAACTAACAAATATGGCAAAACAACATAAAAAAGCACCCGTAAAAAAAGGTAGTCAAACCGAACCGCCTAAAAAAGTGTTTAATCTGCGTTTTTTTATCACTTATATTTTGCTCTTCATCTCCACTTATATGATGATGAAAAGTTGTGAAAAACAAAAAATGCTGGAAGAAAAACATAAAAAAGAGCAAAAAGTCAAAGATTCCATAGCAAAATTAAAAGAAAAATCCGTTACCAAAGAATTGGCTATCACCAAAGATTCCGCCGGTATAGCCAAAGCGAAACTATTGATTGGCAATTTTAGCTATAATTTAACCGTTCAAGACCAACAATCCGGTGATGTGGTTTTTGAAAATGATTTGTTTAAAACGGTTATCGCCAAGAAGGGCGGATATTTTAAAACTTTTGAACTCAAAAAATACAAAACTTTTGATTCTTTGCCTTTACTTTTGATAAAAAACAATGCAAATTTTAACCTAAAACTCAAAACCAAGGACGGTAAAGAAATTAATACTGATGTTTTGGAATTTCATCCTACAGTCACAAAAGACGGTCAGAATACCAAAATCTCTATGAAATTGTACGCAGGGCCGGATAAATATTTGGAATACGAATATGTGTTCCGCCCGGATGATTATATGTTTGACTTTAATGTGCGCACCAAAAATTTGGAAGATGTCTTGCAAAGTTCGGATACGCCCTTGCATTGGGAATTAAAAGCCTACCGGCATGAAAAATCCATCTCGTATGAAAATCCTTTTACGAGTCTTAAATATGAATATGAAGACGGTAAAGTAGATAATTTAAGTGGTATGTCTGACGAAGATACCGATGAAGCCGAAGATGTCAATTGGGTGGATTTTAAACAGCATTTCTTTTCTACTTTCTTGATTTCCAATGAGAGACCTTTTGATAGGGCTAAATTCAAACAAATTAATTTGGCCAAATCCGGTGAAGATACTTTAAAATATACCAAACATTTCTTTGTCGATACCGCTTTAAAACCCGATGGCGGTAATTTGTCTTATCAAATGAAGATGTTTTATGGCCCGAATGATTACAAACTTTTGGAAAGTTATAATATGGGTATTGAAGAAGTAATACCACTCGGTTGGGGTATTTTCGGTTGGCTTAACAAATGGTTGTTTATGCCGTTGTTTAACTTTTTGAGCAGTTTCATCAGCAATTACGGATTAGTGATAATTTTGATGACAATCATTGTCAGATTGTTAGTCTCGCCGTTGACTTACAAAACTTATGTATCACAGGCCAAAAGCAAGATATTGAGACCGGAAATTGAAGAACTCAACAAAAAATATAAAGATAATCCTGCCAAACGCCAAAAAGAAATTATGGCATTGCAATCCAAAGCCGGTGTAAGTCCTATGGCCGGATGTCTGCCTTCTCTGATATTTTTACCTATTTTTTATGCGTTGTTCCGCTTTTTCCCGGCGGCTATCGGATTGCGACAAAAAGGCTTTTTATGGGCAGAAGATCTATCTGCTTATGATTCTGTGATGCATTTACCATTTAAGATACCCGCTTACGGCGAACATGTCAGTTTGTTTGCACTTTTGGCATCTGTTACCATGTTTATTTATATGAGGATGAATGCGTCCAATCAAACAACCATGCCCAAACAAGACGGAATGCCCGATATGCAAAAAATGATGAAATGGATGATGTATTTATCGCCTGTAATGTTACTGTTCTTCTTCAATAATTACGCCAGTGGATTGAGTTTGTATTACTTTATTTCCAATTTGATGACCATTATTATTTTGATAGTAATCAAAGAATATGTAATTGACGAAGATAAACTTAAAGCGGTAATCGAAGAGAATAAGAAAAAACCGAAAAAACAAGGGCGTTTTGCACGGAAAATGGCGGAGTTGATGGAGAAAGCCGAAGAACAAAAACGCTTACAAGAAGAACTGAAGCGGAAGCAACAACGCCAACGAAAAAAATAAATTCTTCATATCTTTAAAGCCCTGATGATTTTCCAAACCTCAGGGCTTTAACTTTTCAAAACTTAACAGTTATTATTTAAAAAATATGTATAATTTGTAAATATTTGTTGCATCTTTGTAATATTTAGGCCGGTTATTATCATTATTTATTATTTTTTTTCCAAAATACAAAAAAATGAATCTCAAACAATTTATTCTCCTTTTATTGCTATTGTCAAGTAATATGATTACTGCCCAACAAACTTATTACATTGACCAATTAAACGGCAACGATTCACAAAACGGTATAACGCCCGGAACGGCATTTAAAAATTTTAATATGGCTATTTCCAATGTACAACCTGGTGATACTATTGCCGTAATCGGTCCGTATCACAATCCGAGTTACAATCCGAATTATACTTACAATGGGATTCCTAATGATCCACATCTTTGGCATTCTGAAAATACGATACATATCAACGGTTTAAACGGAACATCAGGAGCATATATCACAATAAAAGCTTATGATTCCAATACAAAAATATTGGGAGACGGTGCCAATATTGTGCGTTTAATCAATTGTTCGTATATACGTATTGAGGGATTAAATATTGAAGGCGAAGTTGACCGTATTCCATTGAGCACGTCTTTGGCATTGCAGTTTGTTTATATCATTGCCGATAACAATATGACCGGTACACCGACACAACCGGATATCAGTGATATACATTATCGTAATCTGGATGAAGTGAATGACAATGACGGTATCGTTGAATCGACCGATATTTATACCGACATCAGCAATTTACCGGTAAGAAGACCTTCGTATATTGATACACGCGGGATGTATTTGACCAATTGTGAAAATATAATGATTGTAAACAATACCATTCATCACACACCCGGAGTGGGGTTGCGGGTAGCGGGTAGTAAATATGTTGTAATAACCGGAAATGAAATTTACCGTTGTTCGGCACGGTCTTATTCGGGTACTCATGCTTTGGTGGTGACTAAAACCAAGCCCATAGATCATAATGCAAACAGTATAACTATAGAAAGAAACTTGGTACACCACAATTATAATGAAATGTATTCGTGGACACCTCAAAAAACAATTATAAACCCGCGTATTGACGAAGGAAAAGGTATTTCATTACAACGAAATAATCTCAACAATTGGGTAAACGGGCAAGGCAGGATATTGGTAGCCAACAACATATGCTATTGGAACGGATACAGCGGTGTGCATTCCAATGACGGAGAACGTATCGATTTTATCAATAATACCTGTTTTATGAATTCTTATACCAATACGGTTACATATGCCAACGATACTCAAATGGGAAAAAATATCGGGATTAGTTGTCAACGTGGTAATGATATCAGAATGATTAACAATATTTCGGTTATAGATGCCGGTTGGGGTGGCTTTGCTTTGTCTGCCGGAAGTTCAACCAATTTGGAGGTAAAAAACAATTTGGTTTACGGTGTGAATGGCACTTTATTTTACGACCCCGATATAAACGATATCAATACGATTGAACAAAACCCGTTATTTATCAATGCCCCAATAACTTATCTCGATGAAACAAACACTTTTGATTTTCATTTGCAATCAACTTCGCCGGCTATTAATCAAGGCGATACGGGTGGTTATGTCCCTACTATTGATTATTATAACCATCAAAGAGATGCCAATCCCGATATAGGTGCTGTTGAGTTTTTTGTAACAGGTGTCAATACGTTTGATGATAATACTTTAACCTTGTATCCTGTTCCGGCTGGAAATTCGGTTTACATTAACGGTTTAAATGAACCGGCCGGTTATACCATTTTTGATATGTCCGGTAAAATTCTGAAAAAAGGTGTTATAAGAAATCATAAAATACAATTAGAAAACTTACCGGAAGGCATTTATACGGTCGAAATACTAAACAAGTATTTTAAATTAATTAAAAGTTTATAAGGTAACTTTATTTGAGGTAAAATCAAGGGCGTCCAGCGACATTTTGCAGGTACACGTTACGGTTTGTCTTTTGTATCGATACCTTATTTCATTATTTTCAACAACGTTTATACATTCATTCACATCGTTTATACATTATTCTACGGCGTTTATACATTTGCCAATGATTTAACCGGGGTACGGTATATTTTTAAATATAATTTTGAAATTACTAAAAATATACAATATGAATCCCGCATCGAAATTCATTTGGACGTTTGTTTTTATTGTCTCTTCTTATCCCATATTGGCATAACGACCTTTTATAACTACTTGGAAAACAAATAATTCCGACACTTCCAATAATACGTCTATTACCATACCGACCTATCAATGGGAATACTACCCCACTTCTTTTAATTAACCTATCGGCAATTGGTTTCGAATGTTACTAACATGGGGGGAATGTTTCGTAATGCCACTTCTTTTAAACAAGATATCGGTAATTGGAATGTCTCTAATTTACGTAATGCCAATGTAATGTTTGACGGCGTGACACTTTCTACGGCCAATTATGATGCTTTTCTCATAGGTTGGAACAGCCGTCCTTTGTAATCTAATGTGCATTTTAGCGGTGGTAATAGCCAATATTGTGCCGGAGAAGCCGCCAGAAATAATATGAAAAATAATGATGGTTGGAGGATAACGGATGGTGGACATGCGCCTTTACCTTTGGTCGATGGTTTGCCGGACATATCGGTTTGCGATGTATATACGTTGCCGTCCTTGACCCACGGGGACTATTACACGGGAAGCGGGGGCACAGGCACGCCCGCCCTTGCATGCGGGAGATAATATCACGAGCAGCCAAACGATATACATTTATGCGGCGAACGGTTCGTGTAGTAACGAGACGCATTTTCACGTGACGGTTTATTATACGCCGCAAGTAGATGTTTTAAATGATGTATCGGTAATAAACGAATATGTTTTACCGTCCTTGACCACAGGCGATTATTATACGGAAACGTTGGGACAGGGCACGCAATTGTACCCCGGGGATATTATTGATGAAACTCAAACGTTATTCATATATGCAGCGGACGGTAATTGCTATGATGAAAGTACTTTTACCGTTTATGTAACTTATAAGTTGATTGTCCCGCAATTCTTTACACCGAACGGTGACGGTTTTAACGATACTTGGGGGATTACGCATCACAAATTATTAAATGCCTTTGACAAAATTTATATTTTTGACCGTTACGGAAGATTGATAACAATCATCCGGACGAATGTTGAGACGTGGGATGGCACTTATAAAAACAATCCTTTACCGGCTGATGATTATTGGTATAAAGTGGAAGGAAAAGATGGAAAAGTTTATACCGGGCATTTTGCGTTAAAACGCTGAGTGTGTTGTTTATGACAAATATTTTGATGTGAATCTTTTTGGTATTTGTAAACTTTGGGACAAGGTTGGCTGGTTTTAGGCGAGCAGCTCGAAAGAAATATTATTCCGGCGAGGATACTTACGATTCCAAAGGTTTTGATTTTCATATTGATAATTTTTTTGATGTCGTAAAAATATAAAAAATTATGAAAGCAGGACGTCTATAAACCAAAAACCTGTGTCCCAATTTGTTTTTTTAACGTTTTTATTGAAATTATCTTTATCTTTTTGATTGCACGGTTTGAATGTCTTAAAAATTTTACTGCCTAATGAGTATGGGACAGGTTGTTTAAAATCGGGACTGTCATAAACAAAAGTATGAAATTCGCCGTTTTCGCCGCACCAATCGACATCAGTTGGTAAATCATTGAGAAAATTTTCATCAAAACGACGTCCTACAAAATTTTTATTTAATAATTTGGCATTGACACTGATAACAACGGCTTTTATACCACTTTGAATAATTTTGACGGCTAATTCTTCGGTTGATTCGCCCCAAACCGGGAAGTCGGTTTGCATTTGAATGCTTTGCATTTGTTTGATGCGGTATGTCTTTAAGTCTTCAAGAAAGATATCTCCGAAATGAACTTTATTATAACCCTGTATTTTTAAGTGTTTTAAATGTTCACTCATAATTTTATTATATGATGCCATATCCACATCTTTGTCGAGTGGGATTTTATAAAGTGGTAAATCTAATGCTTCCGCTTGTTTTTCCAACAATTCGATACGTAATCCGTGCATGGAAACACGGTTAAAATCTTTATTAACGGTAGTCAATAATAAATCCGGTTTTTGATTGTTTTTAATAAGTTTGTGCAGGGAATATGCAGCATCTTTACCACTGCTCCAACTCAGAATAGTTTTCATAATTTATCCGGATTTATGGGAAAAACTTCGGCATTTTGATGGATTAAATAGACCTTTTGATTGGATAAACGTAAACATTTATAACGGGTTCGACGTTTTTCTTGCAATTGATAAACCACTCCATTCGGTAATGCAAAAACTTGCCCCGGATTCAATTCAAAGACATATTTGGTTTGCGAATTTGATTTCTCGTTATATTTTGAAAGTTTAAGATATAAATTGCCGTCTCCTGCTGTGCTGGCTTTCGGATTACGGGCATAAGTTTTCAAATCGGGGATAATGTCTTCGGGAAAAATACCGGGATGGATAAAATTTTGTAAAAGATTGCCAAAGGTTTGTTTCCATTCTTTACCATGTGGTTTGATGTTTTCTCCAAAATGTTTATAAGTCAAAAAATGGGCGATTTCGTGTAATAAAGTGATTAAAAATTGGTATTTGTTGAGATTATAATTTACACTTATTTGATGTTTATAAGGAGTAATTCTTTTAAAATCTCCCAATTTGCTACTTCGTGATTTTGTAATTTTTAAGTGTAATTCTTTATAGGTATATAATAATTTGATTACGGGTTCTATAGCCGCTTCCGGGATATATTTTTTCAAAATATCTCTGGCTGCTTCTTGCATTTTTTAATTTAAGGGAATATTTAATGTTACGGGAATAATTAAGTTATGGATATAAGAGCCGTCGATGATTTCATTAATGCCGAACAGGGCATTCAAGTCGATAGTAACATTGTCATTGATACGAATACCGAATCCGGTTAACAATTTCGGATCATAAGGATTGATATTCAAATTGCCATGATGATTAAGGAGTATTGAAGGGACATAACCGGCAGAAATATAAAAGTGTTTAAAAATATTGAGGTTTCCGGTTAGTTCGAAATTTAGATAACTCAAATCGATATCCAAGGCATTAATGGTAAAGATACCGGCATCCAAACTTTTGTAAATGTTTGTTCTATCGTAATTGATATTAAATTTAATAGAACCGATACCACCGTCCAATCGCACAAAAAAGCCTCCTTTGTACATAGCGATATAGTCAGCTAGTTGCGGATTTCCTTGAACGACATTATCGCCTTTTAAGATACTATTGACATCCGTGTTCAGTTTTAGTTCTGGTAGAATAGCTGTAGAAACATTTACGCCTGCTGTAAGACCGTAACGTAATCTGACTTGAGAAAAAACGGTTAAGCTAATGAAAATAAAAGCAATAATGAAAATCCTTTTCATTTAAAATATATTTAATTTGATAGAGCGAATTTACATAAAAATTTTGTTTGGTCACAAATATAGTTAAAACTATGCACTTTTAGTGCATCTTGCTTTCAGCTTCTAAAAAAGTTACCTTTGTCCTATGAATTTTCAAAGGACAAATGGTCATACAGTTTCAAGGTTTACAGTTCA
>JALVST010000020.1 GCA_027024205.1 Flavobacteriales bacterium
CAATGATATTTGCCAAGGACGTTTTGACAATTGTTTCTTTGTGGATTTACATACATTTTCAGCTCCCAGTGGCATTTTTGCCATTCCGGCAACCAATAAAAAAAGTTTGGAATTTGCCCGGTCTTTCTGTGTTCCGTTTATTGAACATTTATCCGATTCATTACCCGGAACAGCCTTGAGTTATTTCGGACATAAAGGTATGACCTCCGTGGTTTTTGAAGGTGGCACACACAATACACCGGAAGCCACACGCAACTTGGCAGCCGGTATCTGGCATGCCTTGGCACAAGCCGGTTTTGTCAGTGAAGATTTACCCGAAGTCAAACAAAGCAGGAAGTTATTAATTGAGATTTCCAAAGATTTACCACATCATCTCGAACTCACATATCGACACAAATTAGACGAATATCAAAATTTTAAAATGGAACCGGGTTTTTATAATTTTAAACCGGTAAGTAAATCCGAAAATTTGGCGGTTCAAAACAAAAAAATCATATTAAGTCCTTCCAATGGCTTTATGCTAATGCCTTTGTATCAAAAAAAAGGCAGCGACGGCTTTTTTATCGTTAAAGAAAAATAATGTCATTTTACGCTCCCGGAAAATTAATGCTCAGTGGTGAATACGCCGTTTTACACGGCGCCAAAGCTTTGGCTATACCCACTACCGGTTACGGACAAAATTTGACTGTAAAAGAATTTAACGATGACGGATTTTATTGGGAAAGTTATGATCCGGAAGGCAAATGGTTTGAAGGCCGTTTTTCCCCGGATTTAATCGATATTATTACAACTACAAACTTATCACAAGCTGTTGTTATTCAACAACTTTTGCAGTTTATAAAAAGCTTGAAACCGAAACTTTTCAACAAACCTTTACATTTTAAAACCGGATTGACTTTTAAGCGTCAATGGGGCTTTGGTTCATCATCAAGTTTGATTGTCTTGCTCTCAAAGTGGTCGGACGTGCCGGCTTTCGATTTACTCGATATCAGTTTTGGCGGTAGCGGGTATGATGTTGCCGTTGCCTTGGAAAACAAAGCCGTTTTGTATCAGTTGGCCGAAGAATATTTTCCCAATGTCCCGCTTTACAGAAATAGATATCCGGTTTGGCAATGTATTGATTTTCAACCACATTTTGCTGATGACATTTTTTTAATTTACCGCAATGTCAAACAAAACAGCCGTAAAGAAATAAAAAAATACCGGCAAAAACCGGCCGACAGCAAACAAGTAGCTAGCATTTCCCATATCAGTGAAGCTTTGACCGGTTGCCGTAGTTTAGATGAATTTGAAATGCTTATTACCGAACATGAACAAATCATCAGCCGGATTTTACAAAGGGCTCCCGCACAAGACGAATTGTTTAAGGATTATCCGGGCAGAATCAAAAGTTTGGGTGCTTGGGGCGGCGATTTCATTTTGGCAACCCGACGTGAAGCACCCGCTTATTTTAAAGCCAAAGGCCTACATACCATTATTAATTTAAAAGATTTATTAAGCTGATGGATACGGCAAAACTCTTGGACTGGTACCGGCAAAATAAGCGTGATTTACCTTGGCGGGATACTAAAGAGCCGTATAAAGTTTGGCTGTCCGAAATAATTTTACAGCAAACGCAAGTTGTGCAAGGATTACCTTATTATCAAAAATTCATTGCCGCATATCCGGACGTGTACAGTTTAGCCGCTGCTACGGAGCAAGAAGTGTTAAATCTCTGGCAAGGATTGGGATACTATTCCCGTGCCCGCCATCTGCATCACACGGCAAAAGATATCGTAAACAATTATAATGGCGTTTTCCCTAAGACTTATAAGGAATTGATAAAACTCAAAGGTATAGGCGACTATACAGCAGCGGCTATCGCTTCTTTTTGTTATAACGAACCCGTTGCCGTACTCGATGGTAACGTGTACAGAGTTTTAGCACGGATTTACGGTATTGATACGCCTATTAACACAACCGGTAGTAAAAAAATTTTTAAAAATATAGCACAACAAAATCTTGACCCCAAACAACCGGCTATTTACAACCAGGCTATTATGGAATTTGGCGCTTTGCATTGCACACCGGTGCAGCCCAATTGTGAAATTTGTCCCCTGATAAAGGATTGTATCGCTTTTCAGACCGGACAAACAACTAAACTGCCGGTAAAATTATCCAAACTTAAAATAAAAAAACGCTATTTACATTATTTTTTAGTCAAATGGAAAGGATACATTATCTTGGAAAAACGTGAAGGGAAAGGCATTTGGCAAAATTTATACCAACTGCCTTTAATTGAAAAACCTGATAATGCTTCCCCCATGCCGGATGAATTTAAAACCCTTTATAAAAAATATCATATTACACCCTGCGAACCACCCGTTTTTATTGATAAAACCGTTCACAAATTGACCCATCAACATTTATACATCAATTTTTGGCGCATGGAAAGTAAGCAAAAACCCTTGCATCCCATTCCGCAAACGGCTATAAAAGATTATCCTTTACCGGTTGTTATTGCCAATTTTTTAACAAAAACACTTTCTATTAATTAATTGATAATTTTTTACTTTCTTTTATTAATTTTTGTAATAAAAATGCATTCTTACAGATTTTAATCTTAACTTTACCTGTAAGTTTTTAAAAACACTTATAGTTTGATATTGTCTGTTCGTAAATTGCTTTTTTTGATACATTTCGTTCTTTTACAGCAAGCTTTTATCAAAGCACAAGATGTCGGTTATCCTGCATTTCCGATTGCCGCAAATTTGAGCCATAATGCTAATGCAGTTATTCGTAAGGAAACGACAGACATTCAAGTGCTTTCAGATGACAGAATGCTGGTAAACAAAGAAAAAATTATCACCGTATTGAACAGTGATGGTATCCGTTTTGCCGATTTTATAGTTTTCTATACAAATTTTGATATAATTAAAAAAATTAAAATAACCGTTTTTGATGCATCAGGCAAAAGAATAAAAACCGTTAAAAGCAGTGAGATAAAAGATTATCCGGCTGAAAATTCTTATACATTGTATGACGATACCAGAGTGCTATATTACCGGTATATATCTGCCAAATTTCCTTATACTGTTGGTATCAGTTATACTGAAAATACCCAAAACACGGCATTTATCCCGCCTTTTAATCCGGTTAAGGATTTTAAACTGGGTATTGAAAACAGCAGTTATAAAATATCTTATCCTTCCGGTATAAAATTACATGTCAAAGAACAAAACTTAAAAAGTTATCACGTTGAAAAACAGAACAAAACGGGACAACTCTCATACAAATTGACGGCTGTTCAGCCTATTTTACCGGAAGATTTTATGCCACCGTTACATACTTTGGTACCTAAAGTAAAAATTGCATTAAACCGTTTCACATTAGCCGGGGTTAAAGGACATGCTGATAATTGGGAAGAACTGGGCAATTGGATTATTGAGCGTTTGTTAAAAGGTAGAAATACCGTCACCGAAAAAACACGCAATGACATAATAGCACTTACAAAAAATATTAAAAATCCGGTAGAAAAAGCCAAAAAGGTCTATCAATATATGCAAGATAAAACCCGGTATGTCAGTGTACAAATCGGAATAGGCGGTTGGCGCCCCATGCCGGCTCTTGAAGTGGATCGAAAAGCTTACGGCGATTGTAAAGCATTGGTCAATTATACCAAAAGTTTACTGGATATTGCCGGTGTCAAATCTTATTATTCCATAGTATTCGCCGGACAAAAACGTAATATTGACAGTGATTGGGTTGCCTTGCAAGGCAATCACGTTATTCTGATGCTACCGGCACATAAAGATACAATTTGGCTAGAATGTACCAATCAAAAGACCCCGTTCGGACACATTGCCGGCTTTACCGACGACCGGAAAGTTTTTGTCGTTAAACAAAACGGGAGTTTTATCAAAAAAACGGCCAAATATCCCGATTCAATCAACAAAATCATAACCCGGGCAACCATTAAAGTATCACCGGAAATGACAATGTCAGCACAAATAAATATAACCCATTGCGGTACCGCTTATGACGATGTATATCCGCTAAAAGACTTGAAACCCGAAAAACAGAAACTCTATTTTAAAAATTATTTTTCAGAAATAAACAAGTTGAAAATCAACAAAATAGAGTTGAAAGATTTAAAAGATAAAGCCTGTTTCAAGCAACATATAGATATGGAAATAAATCATTACATAGCCCAACTTTCGGCACAAGAATATTATTTCAGACCTAATATTTTTACAGTTTTTGACAATGTCCCTCCCAAAACGGCAAACCGGCGTTTTCCAGTTGTCATCAATCACGGTTTTAATCATTATGACGAAATTGTTTGGCTACTTCCCAATGGTTATACGCCGAATTATTTGCCCGGTGACATCACAATAAATTCGGAATTAGGACAATATTCGCGACAAATCATCAAAAAAGATATCCATACTATTCTATACAAACGCCGGTTTCTAATGAAAAGCGGTATGTATCCAAAGGAAAATTATCCCAAATTCAGAAAATTTTTAAAAAAGATTAGAAAATTAGATTCTGAAAAAATAATATTAAAAAAAGTATTATGATAAAAAAAACATGGTTTGCAGGAATTTTATTCTTGATTTTTATCAATAGTCCGGCACAGATAAAAAAATTCGGCAAAATCAAAAAAACGGATTTTACCTTAAAAAATCCTGAAAAATATAAAAATGATAATGCCGTCATATTATTTAAGGAAAGAAAAACCCGGTATGAATACAATCAAACCACAGGTTGGACCATTGTGACCAAAATACACGAACGCCTTTTGTTAAAAAATAAAGACGGTTTTGAATACGCTACCAAACACATTCGTTTATACAGCGACAAAGAAGAAGAAAAAGTAAGTGTTAAGGCTGTTACTTATAATTTAATAGGCGAAAAAATTGTCAAAACCAAACTCAACAAAAAGGATATTTTCAGACAAAAACTTTCAAAATATTGGTATGAAAAGAAATTTACCATGCCCAATTTAAAACCGAGAAGTATTGTCGAATGGGAATACCAAATCCGTTCGCCTTATGTAAAAAATATTGACGACATCATTTACAAAATCGATATTCCCATACAATATTTGGAAGCCGAAATAAGGATTCCCGAATTTTTTCATTTCAAATATAATGTTACCAGTTATTTTCCGGTCACCTTAACCCGGGAAGACGGCAATATGAGCATACATATTTTGCACAAAAGTCATACGGGCGGTGTTGGTTGGAATCCCAAAGAAACGCATTACCAAAACAAAGATTATGATATAAAACTCGATATTTATAAGCTGAAACTGACAGACATAACGCCTATTTCCAAAGAACCTTTTATGAACAGTATTAACAATTATATCGGAAGAGTCAAATTTGAATTGTCTTATATAAAATATCCCGAAGAACCACCCGTATTTGTTTCTTCCACTTGGGAAGACGTTGTTAAGACCATATATTTCAAAGACAAATTCGGCGGAGAACTCAAAAAACATCAATATTTTAAAAAAGATTTGGCACAATTAATAGATACATCCGGGACACAAGATGCCAAATTAGCTAAAATATACAATTTTGTAAAAAATAAAGTCGCATGGAACAACGAGTATGGCATTTTAGCAGACCAAGGTGTGACAAAAGCCTACAAAAACGGCACGGGCAACGTGGCCGAATTAAACTTTATTTTGATTGCCATGCTCCATGCTGCCGGTCTTGAGGCTTATCCTGTTTTGTGCAGTACCAATACCCACGGTACACCAATGTTTCCAACGTTGGAAGGATTTAATTATGTCGTCACGGCCGTTAAACATGGGAATCAATTTATTCTGATGGATCCGACCGAAAAATTTGCCATTCCGGGCGTATTACCCGAAAGAGTTTTGAATTGGAAAGGCCGGTTGGTCAAAAGAGACGGTAGTTCCTTTTTTGTCGATTTATTTCCTAAATATTACAGTGTCATCATCCACAATATTCAAGCCTCTATTGATGATGATATGACAATTAAAGGATTTGATAATCAACAATATAGTGGGAATTTTGCATTACGAAAACGAAAACTGAACCAAAATAAATCCAAAGAGGAACTGAAAAAATATTTTGAAGAGAAACATGACAATTTGAATATCTTAAAAATCAGACAATCAAATTTGCACAAAACTGAAAAAGTTTATAAAATCTTATTCCAATTTGATATGGAAGATGCTGTGGAAGAAATCGGTAATAAAATCATCATTAATCCGGTTTTGTTTTTACACGAAAAAGAGAATGTTTTTAAATCGGACAAACGTGAATTTCCGGTTTATTTCGGATTTCCCATGATGTTTAAGTATATTATAAATATCAAATTACCGGCCGGTTACAAAATAGAAAAATTACCCGCCAACGCAGGTTTTGGCACCCCGGAAGGGACGGCTAGCTACAGTTATCAAATCAAACAAACAAACACCGGTATTAATTTGACAATTGAAAACAAAATTTCAGAACCGGTTATACCCGTAACACAATATCATTCACTCAAAGAATATTTCGATAAAACAGTAGATAAAGAAAATGAAAAGCTTATCTTGAGTAAAAGTCCTTAAAATGAATTTTATTTCGTGTGTTTTATAAGAAACAAGAGTAAAGTACTAATCAATAATATTATTGACAGCCGGAATAAATTGATATAAATAACTTGAATATAAGAATTGTCTCCTAAATACCAATGTGTATAATATATTGCTATAATCATACTCAAAGTTAAGCTTATAACGAATAAAGAAAATAAAATTTTTATTAGGCTAATGTTTTTTAAAAAATTAAAATATAAAAATATAAAAACCAATAAAAGTATTATTAAAATACTAACAAATAATGTACTAATCACTTATTTTTTATAGAATAAAAGGAACTTGCTTTTGCACGTGAATGAAAATTTACAAAAGTTTAATTATATAATAAATTGATTATAAAAAACCCGGCAGGTTTTTTATAATCTACCGGGTTTGAAAGTTACTGATTTTTAAAAGCTTTGAATTTTTCTATCAATTTGGGCACCACTTCAAACGCATCACCGACCACACCGTAATCAGCAGCTTTAAAAAACGGTGCTTCCGGATCAATATTAATGACCAGCATA
>JALVST010000021.1 GCA_027024205.1 Flavobacteriales bacterium
TTTTTTTTCAATAAGCAATCTTTTTAATTGATTTCCGGATTAAAAAAATTCGTTTTTACGTTGTACACAACAAAGGATATGGCTAATTAAACGCAACGAACAGCGATTACAAAGCCCCCGAAGCCAATTCGGGGCAGGCTTTGATTTTTTTATACTTTTCTATCAAGACAAAAGAAAAAACAACCATATTTTTACAAAATACAATACGTTAATAAACTAATTAACAAATAATTACAACTATCCGTTTTTAACGGTTAAAAACGGATAAGCTTAAACCTCCCCACCCTAATTGTCAGCCAAACTGTAAAGAAAATGTTGAAAATTTATCATTAACCACTGTGTATGTAAAGATTATTTGATTTTCTTATCAAAAGCGACTAACTTTGTATAGAAAATTGATAAAACTTTACAAAAGGAAATTAAATGTTAAAGAAATTACCAATAGAAAAAGATATTGAGACAAAACGAGTTTTAAAAAAGCTTGCATCAGCTCATCGTGCATTAGCAGAATTAAAAGGCGTAGTTTCTACAATCCCAAATGAAAACATCTTGATTAATACATTAGGATTGCAAGAAGCAAAAGACAGTTCCGCAATAGAGAATATTATTACAACGCACGATGATATTTACAAAGCGGATTTAAATCTTGAAGGTTTTAAATCATTGAATGCCAAAGAAGTTCAAAATTACATATCAGCATTAAAAAAAGGATTTGCCCTAATATCAAGAAAAAAAATATTGACAAATAATGACATAATAGAAATTCAATCCGAATTAGAGAAAAATAAAGCCGGTTTTAGAAAATTACCCGGAACCGCACTGAAAAATGCAACAACAGGAGAAACAGTTTATACCCCACCACAAGAATATTCCGAAATTTTAGACTTAATGGCAAATCTGGAACAATTTATCAATGATGATACAATGTCCGATTTTGACCCTTTGGTAAAAATGGCAATAATTCATTACCAGTTTGAAAGTATTCATCCTTTTTATGACGGGAATGGCAGGACAGGTAGAATAATTAATGTTCTATACCTGGTGATGAAAGACTTATTGAATTTACCTATTCTGTATTTAAGTCGCTATATTATTTTGAACAAGGCAGATTATTATAAGCTGTTGCAGGAAATACGGGAAACCGACAATTGGGAAAATTGGTTGTTATTTATGTTAGACGGTATAGAACAGATATCAAAAGAAACGATAGAATTAATCGGTAAAATAAGAGATTTAATGTTTGAGTATAAAAACTTATTGCGTGATAATTATAAGTTTTACAGCCAAGATTTATTAAACAACTTATTTAAGCATCCTTATACAAAAATTGAATTTATAGAACGAGATATAGGCGTTTCAAGAATAACAGCGGCAAAATATTTAAACGAATTGGCAAAAGACGGTTTATTAAGAAAAGAAAAATTGGGGACAGGGAATTATTATATTAATGAACGATTAATGGATTTACTAACAATGAAATAAAAAAAACACTTTGGGCATTGTGTATAAGTAATAGCATGCAAAGTACTAAAAATGAACAAATATGAATAAAACAAACGGTAGTACAAAAATGAAAGTAAGTACGGAAAACCCTGCCACTACTTATACACACGATCGATTTTGGAAATAACAACATAATTGAGTATTTTTAAAAAACTTACAAAGCAAACCAATTGCACTAGCATTTTGCCCGTAATTTTATAAATTCCAAATATTTCAAAGCAAAACTTTTTCCACGAGCCCCGGCTGTGTACCGCCCAACGAGAGATATGGCTAATTCAATGCAGTACCGACCCCAACCTCCCGATAAATCGGGACAAGCTTTAAGCAGGGGCTAAGGCTGACTGACCCCAAACCCCTTTAAGGGGCTTTAAGCCTTCTTACGAAGGCTTGGGGGCATACGAGCAATAAATAAACAATGCCTACAAGTAGTTGACTACGTGCAAAAAGTCCCCTTTTAGAGCCTGTTCCGAACTCGCTTCGGAAGGAGTTAGGGGTCAGAAAAAATTATTATCTTTACAAAAAATCTTTAAAAACGGAAATTTGCAAAAACCAATAAACCATATCGCAACTTTAATGATCGAAGATCATTATTACCCTTTCGGTTTAGAAATTTCCGGACTTTCATTTAATAAAACACAACCCAAAAACAAATACCTTTACAACGGCAAAGAACTACAAACCGGTTTTGGCTTAAATTGGTACGATTACGGCAAAAGGTTTTATGATGCGGAAGTACCAAGATTTACAAGTATTGATC
>JALVST010000022.1 GCA_027024205.1 Flavobacteriales bacterium
TACGTCCTAAAACCAATAAAAACGCTATACCGTAGGTAATGATAACAGCCATATATTTCTTTTTGGACGACATGGCTTTTCTCATCCTGTTAAAGCCGTAAAAAGTCAAAAGCCAAGCAATGAGCATCATAACCGGGTGCTCCATTACCAATAGACGGTCGCCGGCATTTTTCATATAAACGCCCATTTGTCCGTTGCGAATACCTTCAAAATATTGCGAGGTAAACCAGGTGCTTAACCCCAATAAAATTTGGATAGATAAGACAATCAAGGTAAAACTTGCCAAACGGAATTCTTTGGAAAAATCAAAAACTTTGTTTTTGAACAGCGACCAAAAATATGTTGCCAAAGTAATGACATAGATCAATATAACAAGATAAGCCCAAGTGCTGTGTAAATATTTTATCATTTTTTAGTTTTTTTGAATACAAAAATACGTAATTTGTAGAAGTAAAAAATTTTTTTGCATCTACTTTTACATTTTGTAAATGAAGAGCCGTTTTTTTAATCCTCATTCCTCATTCCTTATTCCATCTTCCTATTAAACCATTCCTTTATAATTTTTGCTTTATGTTTACCAACTACAACAGTTAAATCTTCCAGTGAGGCGACTTTAATACGTTTGACCGATTTGAAATGTTTTAATAAATTCAATACGGTTTTACTGCCGATACCCGGTATTTGCTCCAATTCGGATTGTAAAGTGCTATTCATTCTTTTTTTGCGGTGAAAAGTGATACCAAAGCGATGAGCTTCGTCACGGGCTTTTTGGATAATACGCAGGGTTTCGGATTTTTTATCGAGATACAAGGGGACGGGGTCGTTTGGGTAATAAATTTCTTCCAGTCGTTTGGCAATGCCTATGATGGCGATTTTGCCGTAAAGCCCCAGTTTTTTCAAACTTTTGACAGCAGCGGAAAGTTGTCCTTTGCCGCCATCGATGATTATGAGTTGTGGTAAGGCTTGTTTTTCTTCCAAAAGGCGTTTGTAACGGCGTTCGATAATTTCGCTCATCGAAGCAAAATCATCTGGGCCTTTGACGGTTTTGATATTAAAATGCCGGTAGTCTTTTTTGCTGGGCTTTCCGTTTTTAAAAACGACACAGGCGGCAACCGGATTGGTTCCCTGCATATTAGAATTGTCAAAACATTCGATATGACGCGGTTCTACGGGAAGACGTAAATCCTGTTGCATTTGTTTCATCAGGCGGTTGACGTGTTTGTCCGGGTCTGTGAGTTGGAGTTGTTTGATTTTTTCGAGCCGGTAATAAACGGCATTGCGTTTGGAGAGTTCCAACAAGCGTTTTTTATCGCCTTTTTGCGGTATGGTTTGTTTGATATCTTTAAGATTATCCAAAGCAAACGGCACATAAATTTCTTTGGATTGCAAATCAAAACGGTGGCGGAGTTCCACAATGGCCAATTCGAGGAGTTCCGTATCGGTTTCGTCTAATTTCTTTTTCAGCTCAAGAGTATGCGACCGTATAATGGCCCCGTGTCCAATCTGTAAAAAATTGACATAGGCATTGATAGCATCCGATACAATATTGTAAACCTCTACATTGTTGATAACCGGATTGACGACGGTAGAACGGGCTTGATAATTTTCAAGGGATTCCAATTTTTCTTTGATTTCTTGAGCTTTTTCAAATTCGAGATTGGCGGCGTAAGTTTGCATTTGTTCTTTAAAATAATTGATAGCCGTCTTAAAATTACCTTTGATAATTTGCCGTATTTGTTTGATATCTTTTAAATAGTCTGTTTCGGTTTGTAAACCTACACAAGGGGCTTTGCATAAACCGATGTGATAATCCAAACAAACGTCAAATTTTCTTGCTTCAATATTTTCAGTAGTAAGATTCAATTTACAACTGCGTATAGGATATAAATGATGAATTAAATCGAGCAGGGTCCGAGCCGTTTTTACCGAAGGATAAGGCCCGTAATATTCCGAACCGTCTTTGACCAAAGTGCGAGTTAAAAATACCCGGGGAAAAGCTTCTTTTTTAATACAAATCCAAGGGTAGGTTTTATCATCTTTGAGCAAGACATTGTATTTGGGTTGATGTTTTTTTATTAAAACATTTTCGAGTAACAATGCATCGGTTTCCGTTTCTACAACGATATGTTCAATACGGGTTATTTTGGAAACCAAAATTTTGGTTTTGCCGGTTTGGTTTTTGGTAAAATAGGAGCTAACTCTTTTCTTAAGATTTTTAGCCTTTCCAATGTAAATTATAATGCCCTGTTTATCAATGAATTGATATATACCGGGGCTGTTTGGCAAGGTCTTTGTTATTTGTTGTATGCGATTCAAAATCTTTAAATGATTAATGCACAAAATTAATTATAAAAAAAAGATTATATTTGTATGTAAATAATAATTTTTCTGTTATGAAAAATAAATACTTGATTTTTTTCTTTATTTTTTATACCGGCATTACCGTAAATGCCCAGTTTGACGAATCGGTTTCCAAGTTTAAACTTTTTGATGATGCTTTGGATATGGAAGTTTATATCCAGATGTTGGCAAAGGATAAGTTATACATTATTAAAAATCTGAAAAAAGAACAAGCTTCCAAAGAAATTGATTATGCCTTGGCCAAAATCAATGATAATCTCAGTGAAATAGACCTGGAAGAAACCAACCCACAGTTAAGGCAACATATTGATAAGATAAAAGATTTTATGATGAAATTTGATACGAAATTGGCCGCTACTAAGACTGCTAAGGATTTTTCCAGTTTGTATTTTGATATCAATATTTTTGATAAAATGATTTCGGACATGAGTGAGGCCATGTTAACGGTCTATAATTTGGATGGTAATGAGATACAAAATTACAGGGATATTCAGGAATTAAGAAAACTCATCCAAGAAATCAGTGTCAGTTACTATGCCAATCTTTTGAATTTGAATAAAAGTTTTTCACATAATTTTCGTAATAACGTTGATAAAATCAATGATTTTATAGCTCAAAAGAGCAATACGTTCTTAAACGATCCGATTGTCGGTAAATATTTTCCCGATTTTATCTTGGATTGGAATTTTTTAAAGGCTAATTTACAGAGTGAGAAATACAAAAACCCTAAGACAATTTTTTCGATGAGTGTGAGTATAGATTACCATCTTAAACAGATTAAGGATGCCTATTTTGACAAATTAAATAAGTGAAATTAAAATTATAATTGAAGATGAAAAAATTATTTTTTTCTATTGTTTTGTTGATGATGTTTAGTTCTCCGGTTATGGCGCAGGAAGATGAAAACCCGATTGGAGAATTGGCTAAACGTTTGTATGAAAACGAAATGTTAGCCAACCGTTTTTTAAAAAATTTCGTATTGGCCAAATCGCAAGTTTTTAAGGCTAAAATAATGAAAGATTTGGATAAAAGTCTGGCTTTATTCGATGATAATATTGCTTATATTTCCATGCATTTGCCCGATGATAACAAAGTACGGGATGATTTTATGAAATTGCAGGAACAATGGAATATTTACCGTTTGGCAATTATTGATTTAGACTTGAAAAATTATAAAAAGATTGTAAATTCGACCCTGTTGTTAGGAACGGAATGCCAAAAAATGCGTGAAACACTTTTGTCCGAACATCCTAAATATGACGATAACAAAAAAGTTTTTAAATATATCGATTATATCGTTGAGAACATCAAGGATATTGATGGAATCGTTATCAATTATGTGTTTAAAAATCAGTTGCATTTTTCCGAAATAGAGAAAGCACTTAAGATAGATTTTTCGACGGTCAAAAAAAATCTGGCTAAACTGGCCAAATATAAGAAAATACAAGAAAAAAGGAGTATCAAGGATATGGGAAATAGTCTTGTAATGATTGAAAATGTTTATAATAATCAGAATGACCGTCCTAAATTGTTGTATTCAAATACCAAATATTTTTCCAGAAAGAGTTATTTGTTGTTTTATGAATTGATTGGTCAATTACAAAACTAAAAAACCGGTAAATTTTACCATTATGAAAAAAATTATTTTATATTCCGTCGTGTTTTTAGTCTCTTCCTTTGCTTCTGCACAATTTGAAGAACAAATCGGTATAAAAGAAGCAATTGATGCCGCTTATGATATCAGAACTGCCGGAGTTAAACTGGTAAAAGATTATGTTTATAACAATTTGTCTATTAACTTTGCTTATAAAGAGATGGATAACAGTTTTTCAAATAGTGAAGATGCCATGCTGATTTTGGAACTTTACACGAAGGATAAGCCGGAGGCTCGAAATACTTTGAATTTGATAAAATCGTTAAGAAATAAAAACAGAATGGTTTTTCTCCGTAAGCCTAAAAAGGAACAAATTGCCAAGATGAAGGAAATGTTGAAGAGGTTATCGGATCTCAACAGTCAACTGATTGACCAAATTAAGGCATCTACTTCTGAGAAATTAGTTGAAGAATATGAATTGTCCAGAAAAATTGAAGTTGCCATTCAAGAATCGACTTTGTTACACGCCTTAAAAGCGATGGGAGACAACTCGGAAAATATCGATACGAAAATAAAAATCATTTCTCAAGCCATAGGGATATTGATAAGTAAATTAATGTCTTCAAAAAATAATAATGACAAAACGACTTATTACCTGAAATTGTTAAAATCAGATTTTGATATGTTTGTAAAAACGCTTGGAAATAATAGTTATACGGAATTTTTAAATACCGTTTATGTCTTGTCTAACAAGATAGGCAACTTATCCCGGAAGATTGCCAATGAGTATCAAAAATAATGCTTTTTAGAAAAAAATTAAAAGAGGCTGTCTCAAACAAAAGGGCAGCCTCTTTTGATTTTACAAAATAGATAATATTATTTTCCGTAGATCAAAGAGATGTAGTAGATGCTTCCTACTTTACCGACACCGGGTGCCGGTATATATTCTTTCCCTAGCAAATTGATACCGCCTATTTTAATTTTAGTATAGTATTTTTTGATATTATAACTCAATTGGGCATCCAATACATGTCTTTCGGGGACGATACCGTCGGTAAATGATGATTTCCATAAAAATTCCGTTTGATAACGGTAATCAATTCTATAGCCGAAATTTTTATAGAGTTTATTATTGGCTAAAAACAGTTTTACACGATGTTCCGGTGTATTAAATTCGGCTTTAAAATCTTCGTCTTTATCTTCGTCTTTATAAGTATTGTAGGTGGCATAATCATAATTAATACCTAAAACCGTATTTTTCATTTTAAATGATAATCCGATGTCTGCCCCGTAAGATGTAACCGGCACATCATAATTACTATATACCAGGAAAGGTTTGTAAGATTTGGTTCCTATGGCATTCATAGCGGTGGCATCATTGACATTTCCAACCGAACCGGCCAAAGCCATTACTTTGGTTGAAGCGTTGAAATCTTTGTATTGGTTGTAATAGGTAGCCAAGTCGATACCGATATTACTGTTTATTTGTCCACGGTAACCGAATTCGTAAGTTGTTATTTTTTCGGGTTTTATGGGAGCAATATCTGCTATTATCAAGTCGTTGGGGTCGTGTGTTTGTCCGAATTTCATAAATGATGTCAAAGTATAAGCATTGTGATAGGCATCCCGTCCGGTTATGACATTACCGTTGTCCAGGGTTTCCGTATAGCGGTCTTGGTTATCTTCGGCAGCACCTATAAGCGTGATAGGTCCTAAATTAAGCCCTAAATATAAATTTTGAGTAGAAGGATTTCTAAAACCGGTTTGATATGAAATTCTAAAATTGTGATTTTTGAGTTCGCCGGCAGAATATACCATTGAAACCCGTGGCGAAAAATTTCCTTTAAAGCCGATTTGTTGATCATAACGAATAGAAGCGGCTAATTTTAATTTGTCATCAAATAATTTTTCGCCGAGTTGCATATAACCGGCGATCTCATCTATGTTGATAGGTTTTCCGTCGTAATCGGTAAATACAGTACCTTCGGAACGCAGTGTATATCTACGGGCCGAACCGCCTATTTGTATTTCAACAGCATCTATCAGGTTATTAAAATTATAATTTCCTTCCACATTTTCTATAGAACTGTCTTCTTTGAATTTGGCTCCGGTTCTAAAATCGGGATCGTTGACTACTTCATCAAAAGCTTTATCAAATTCTTCGGTTCCGGGTTTAAATCTGGGTGTTTTAGGGTTGCCACTGGCATCAACAGGGCTATTGTCGGCAAAATCTCTTGCCGTAGCATGGGCTTGTGCCTCTGTTTGAACGCCACCCGACAGTAAGCCGGTACGGGCCGCAATGTATATAGCGGCATAATCGGTAAACCAATCCTCATTGCTTCGCCATTTTTTATTGATATTCCAAGCAGCAATACGTGAATCATACGAGTTACCGCCATCTTCACCGGTGTAGTAAGCCCGTATAAAAAAACTTTTTGATTTTATTTCAAATTTGTGCTGATGAATAAAAATATCTTTAAAAATAAAATGATTGGTGCCTTGATATAAGGTATTGCCTACATTAAAGCGTGAATTCCAAATAAATTCCAAAGTCCCCGGTTCCCCCTTAGGACGGTAGTGTATGGCTATATCTCCTTTGGCACTTTTGGCAATATTGTCTGTTAAATATTTTTCTTCGTAACCGGTTCGTGACACGTAAATGTCATCAAGTGCACCAGTTGTCAAGGTGTTTATAGGTAATACAGTTGCAATTTCGTCGCCGTAAATATTCATGCCGTCATAAGAAGGGTTGGTTTCACGGCTTCCACGAACGGCAGCATTTATAGTAGAAATATCCATATCTGTTTTATCGTTGGCCAACCAATCTGTTCCTTTTAAAAAAGACAAATTAATTTTGGCACCGATATAATCATTGCTTGTTGCAAAACGGAGCCCGGCATCCATATATGGATTTATACCTGCGGCTTCTTGTTTGGTTTGACCGTATTTGACATACATACTCAAGCCTTTATAATCAAAAGGATTTTTGGTCAAAATACTCAATACCCCGTTAAAGGCATTGGAACCATA
>JALVST010000023.1 GCA_027024205.1 Flavobacteriales bacterium
ACCGGCAAAATAAGTTTTGATTTCTTTTTCAAATTGTTCCCAGAGTTTGCCGTAAGCCTTTTCAATATTTGTCATTTCATCTTTATTGACCGGCATAATATCGGTCACTTGCAAATCTTTGACCAGCATGCGGTAATTATAACCGCTATTTTCAACATTTTGGTTTATATGCTTACCAATTTGTTCAAAAACAGATAATAAGGGTGTTCTTTTATAATCACCCCAGTCGTCTTCATGTTTAACGTCGTCAGTCAAGCGGTTGCGGTCAACACTACTTGACAAATGGTCTGCAAGGGTAACAATATGTTCGTGTAGATGTGCCGGTTTATGATGTTGCGCTGCCATTAAAAGTATACCCGGATCATCCGATGGTAAAAGTTTTTCCTGATAGTTGAGAATTCTATCAATAAACTGTGCCGTCCACAAAACGTGTTTGTGCGAATACCGATCATTATATTTGGGACACAAAAAGTGTTCTGCATCTCTAAAAGCCGGTTCCAATTGTTCAAAATATGACGATTTATCACGGTTAAAAACATCCGCTCGTTGATAAAATTTACCGATATCGTGCAGCAAAGCCGCTGTATAAATTTTATGTCTGGTACTACTCATTTTATTTTACTGTTTTTAAATGAATTTTGACCGGATAAACAACACCGTAATTATGCGCTGCTCCTTTACCTAAACCGATATGAGAAGGCAAAAAGACATTGGTAGCAAAACGCAGATTAAATCCGATAAATTTTTCATCTTTAAAACTAATCCATTTTTTTTTATAAATTTTTATATCCTTTACTATTACTTCTTCTGCTATAAACCAACCGACGCTTTTGGCAAAAGTTAAGATGTTTTGGATCATTTTTTTTTGTAACAAATCTATTCGTTGTTCAGCAGTTTGAAGTTCCCTGTACTGCCGGTAATAATCTTCTTGAAGTGGCAACCAGTTGATAATGTCGTAATAAGACAATGAGGGATGTACTCTTAAATCAAACAAATGCGCCCGGATTTTATCTATTTCAAATGATATGGTCCTGCCGTTTACATCTACTTTGGTATTAAAATAGGACGACAACCTTCCTATGCTACTCACGGCTTTGTCCAAATACAAAATAGCGGCTTTGCCCAAAATACTTTTGTATTGAATATGTGGATAATTATAATAAAAACCGTTGTCCAAATGGTTGTGATACAACAAATCCGTTTTGCCGATTGATTTTAACACAGCTGAACGCAACAAATTCGTTTCATAAGGTGCTAAATCTTGTTTAAAAATAAATTCTTGATAAGCCAGCTGTGTCATATTTAATATATTTCCTTCAAATTTAATAATTTTTTGTAATTTACAACAAAATCCATAAGAAATTTGGAAAAGTAATGCTTGTGAAATTTATTAAGTTATAATGTTTACAAAATTTCAGTAATTATATCATTGTATTCTGTAATTGAATAAAAATAGAACAACGAATTGAGTATAAAAAATTACTAATTAAGAATGACAGCCGATATTAAAGAATTATACCGCTAAGAACCAATTAATTACAAATGAAAATAGTTGTTGAAACATACGGTGCGCATATATCAATTGAAACCGGAGTATTACAAATAGATGCCGGCGAAGAACACACCGAAGTTTCATTGTTGCACATTACCTCGTTGCATATCCAGACTTCGGCACGTATCAGTTCCGATGCGTTGACGGCTTGTATCAAATCAGGAATTCCGGTTTATTTTGAAAACGATTTGGAAGTGGAAGCCATGTTGTGGTCGCCACATTATGGTTCCATAGCCAATATCCGTAAGAAGCAAGCATTATTTGCCTTTTCAAAACACAGATATGTATTGATAAAGCGGTTGTTGATACGTAAAAATGCTATGCGTGTAAGGTTTTTGCAACAAATCAGTATGATTGAAAAGATACAAGTGTATGCCGGCAAAATCGAAGAAGTAAATAAAATGATTGAAAAAGCTCCTGACAAAGAGGCTTACCTGCGTTCATTGGAAGGCAACAGTTCCAAAAAATATTTTGAAGCATATAATTTGTTATTACCGGCAGCGTGGCGGTTTGAAAAACGAACTTACCAAAACAGCCGTGATTTGGTCAATATTTTACTCAATTATGGCTATGGTATTCTTTACAAAGAAATTACCAAAGCTTTGATTATTGCCGGTTTAGATCCTGATTTGGGATTTTTTCATGCTGCCCAATACAACAAACCCGGATTGAGTTTTGATTTGATAGAACCTTACAGAGTTTGGGTAGAAGAACAGGTGTTAAAAACCGTAAGAGATAAAGCATTCAAACAGATAAAGAAAAAATTGGACGAAAACGGATATTTAACCAAAGAAACCAAGCATTTGTTTGTAGAAAAAATGACAGGTTTTATGACGCAAAAGAAAATATTGTGGCAAAAACGTGTCAAAACGCCACAAACCCATATTCAGTTGGATGCGCATCAAGTTGCCAAATTTTTATTAAATTTCAGTCTTAATGATTTGCTTAAAAGTTTACAAACAGAATAATTATTGTATTCAAACTTTTAATGTTAAGTAAATGTTATTTCAAAATATCATGTTGAAAATCAGTATATTCGTGTATTTCCAGACATTCGTCGGACAAGATGTGGCTAAAAAATAAACGAACTACTGATGAAATGAAACCGACATGATTTAAATAATCATTAAACACACAAAGCCTGTCCCGGCCGATGTCGGGAGAAATGATTATTTTAATCATCAAAGGTTATCCCGACGGCTGTCGGGAACATTAATATTAAAATTAAAATATAAACAGATGAAAACTTATATTATAATGTATGATATTACCGACAACAAAAGTCGAAAAACAGTTGTAAAGCAGTTAAAACGGGCCGGTTTTTACCGGATACAAAAATCCGTTTTTATGGGTAGTACCACGTATGTATATTTACGAGACTTACGTGAATTATTTGATGCTTTGTTGCAAAAAGAAGAGGCCGAATTTGATTCGTATGTTATATTGCCGCTCAACGAATTGAATTTGAAACGGATGGAAGTACTGAATTTAAAAGTGGATTTGGAATTGATAACAGCTCAAAAAAATGTTATTTTTGTGTAAATTTTTATTCCGGAAATTGTTAATTGACATAAAAAATTGTATTTTTATGGGTTGAAAAATATTTGAAGTCGAAATAAATCTTTGTAAAGTATTGATTAAAATCATTTTACAAATTTCTCCTATCAAAATCCCTCTCCAAGCCTAAGACGGACTGCGACATTTTTATCTTTTAGCAATCCGAACGCACAGGCGTTATCAAAATCCCTCTCCAAGCCTAAGACGGACTGCGACTTAAAAATCAAATCCATAACGTTTTCTTTCATATTATCAAAATCCCTCTCCAAGCCTAAGACGGACTGCGACAATTCAGGGGCAACAATCTTACCATCAGTATAGATTTATCAAAATCCCTCTCCAAGCCTAAGACGGACTGCGACGCAATTAGTTGAAGGTAGAGAGCCGGGCAAGTTTCATCAAAATCCCTCTCCAAGCCTAAGACGGACTGCGACTTTCTCAATCCATTTTTTTAGATTTTTCAAATGTTTATCAAAATCCCTCTCCAAGCCTAAGACGGACTGCGACAGCTAATTTGCTCCCTTTTTGTCTGATTTTTTTTTATCAAAATCCCTCTCCAAGCCTAAGACGGACTGCGACTCATTTTCGCCCTCATTTTCTAAATTTTTTAATTATCAAAATCCCTCTCCAAGCCTAAGACGGACTGCGACAGCATTTCAACCTGCTTACGTTCTTTTTGTGTATTAATCAAAATCCCTCTCCAAGCCTAAGACGGACTGCGACTTTCATACAAATTTCCATCACTCCATCTTAAATCAATCAAAATCCCTCTCCAAGCCTAAGACGGACTGCGACTCGTAAATTTTCAGAGATTTCCATTTTTAAAAGTCTATCAAAATCCCTCTCCAAGCCTAAGACGGACTGCGACTCTAATTTATCCAACTCGTTCTCTATTGTAAGCATATCAAAATCCCTCTCCAAGCCTAAGACGGACTGCGACTGTGTGTGTGTGTGTGTATCAAAATCCCTCTCCAAGCCTAAGACGGACTGCGACTGTCCCAAGAATCAGCTTTATCGAAAGCTATCCTATCAAAATCCCTCTCCAAGCCTAAGACGGACTGCGACGTTATATTCTTTTTGTAAAATAGAAGATTTTATATTATCAAAATCCCTCTCCAAGCCTAAGACGGACTGCGACTGGTCTATTTCCAGAGATTTGTTTAGTTGTTCTACTATCAAAATCCCTCTCCAAGCCTAAGACGGACTGCGACCCTTTCCAATATCGCCAAACGGTTGGATTTGCTTCAATCAAAATCCCTCTCCAAGCCTAAGACGGACTGCGACAATCTTCATCTTCGAACTCGTCTACGGTGGCATAAACAATCAAAATCCCTCTCCAAGCCTAAGACGGACTGCGACTATCCCTTTATATTCTCTTACTCTCCCCTGTGCATATCAAAATCCCTCTCCAAGCCTAAACGGACTGCGACAAACGTTCCCTCTCTTATTAATAAATAATATCCTATCAAAATCCCTCTCCAAGCCTAAGACGGACTGCGACATTCAATGTTAGCATCAAAGGGTAAAATACCCGCTAATCAAAATCCCTCTCCAAGCCTAAGACGGACTGCGACAGAGCTTTGGCTTTGCTCTCATAGGAAGCCCCGCATATCAAAATCCCTCTCCAAGCCTAAGACGGACTGCGACCATACTCCAAAAGTCTCCTGTTAAATCTGACTTCATCAAAATCCCTCTCCAAGCCTAAGACGGACTGCGACTACTATATCACTATTAACATTTATTTCATAATGATTATCAAAATCCCTCTCCAAGCCTAAGACGGACTGCGACTGCCAGTCCCAAGACCAGAGATAACAACATAAATTTATCAAAATCCCTCTCCAAGCCTAAGACGGACTGCGACTTTTCTTAATTCATTTTGCGAGTCTATGTATTTTATCAAAATCCCTCTCCAAGCCTAAGACGGACTGCGACTTGTTAATCCCATGATTTTAAAATTTATTTATTTTATCAAAATCCCTCTCCAAGCCTAAGACGGACTGCGACATACAGCTTTCTGTCCAATTTAGCCGTTTCGGAATTATCAAAATCCCTCTCCAAGCCTAAGACGGACCGCGACCATACTCCAAAAGTCTCCTGTTAAATCTGACTTCATCAAAATCCCTCTCCAAGCCTAAGACGGACTGCGACTACTATATCACTATTAACATTTATTTCATAATGATTATCAAAATCCCTCTCCAAGCCTAAGACGGACTGCGACGGTTTAAAAGGTGGTTTTTGGGGTTTTGCGTTTTTTATCAAAATCCCTCTCCAAGCCTAAGACGGACTGCGACATATAATGCCTGCCTAAAACTTGTACCTGTTTCACTAATCAAAATCCCTCTCCAAGCCTAAGACGGACTGCGACTCATCGTATGTATGTAACTTTCTGATTTCCTTTTATCAAAATCCCTCTCCAAGCCTAAGACGGACTGCGACACTAATGGTAAAGCAACACCAGCCCAAGCTTCGTTTATCAAAATCCCTCTCCAAGCCTAAGACGGACGGTTGATTTCAGATTTTAGATTTGGTCATTGAGTTTGTCAAAGTGCAACTTTCCACATTCCATTTTCTACAAAAAAAAAAAAGACTATTTTTGTTTTTGGAATAATAATTGCTAAAAACCAATTGTAATAATTTAAAAAAACAACTAACAATGAAAAAACTTATTCTGTTATTCGGACTATTTGTAGTATTCTCCATGTCGGCACAAGATATTCCCGACGCACAACTTATCGATTTAAAAGGTAATAAAGTGTCGTTTAAGGAAATTATCAAATCAGACAAACCTGTTATCATCAGTTTTTGGGCTACTTGGTGTGTACCTTGTATGAACGAACTCGATGCTATCAGTGAAGTTTATCCCGATTGGCAAGATGAAACCGGTGTCAAATTAATTGCCATTTCGCAAGATGATGAAAGAACGGCACGCCGTATTATCCCTTTGGTCAACGGAAAAGATTGGGATTATGAAATTTACCGTGATTACAATTTTGAATTGAAACGAGTCTTTAATATTGCCAGTATTCCGTTTATGTTGATTATAAAAAACGGCAAAATTGTAGCAAAACGTTCGGGCTATACGCCGGGAAGTGAAGAGGAAATTTACGAAATCATCAAAAATTAACCAACCGGATTTTTTTACCAAATCTCACGACTATGAAAAAGATTCTTCTGCTTTTTTCCATATTTATTGTTTTTTTTACACAAGCACAAGATTTTGGACATCTGACGGGTGGCTATGAATCTTACATGCAATATTATCAAAATGACGGACCTACAAATTTTACGGCTCCTACCGATGCTTTCCGTTCCATGCACTATCTCAATACCGCTTACAATTACAAGCAGTTTAGTTTCGGTTTACAATACGAAGCGTATTTGCCACAGGCCTTTCTCGGTTATAGTCCGGATTTGAACGGAAACGGGTTGGCAACTTATTTTGTCAAATATCAAAAAGATAATCTGTCGGTAACGGCAGGTTATTTTTATGAACAATTCGGAAGCGGTTTGGTATTCAGAGCTTGGGAAGACCGGCAGCTTGGGATTAACAATGCTTTGAAAGGGGTTAAAATCAAATATAATTTTAACGATTTGGCCGAAATTACCGCTTTAACCGGTAACCAGCGTATCGGTTTCAGAGTCTCAGAATCAACTATTTACGGAGCTAATGCCGATTTAAATTTGAATAAAATTATTAAGTCGGATAAATTGCAGCTCAAGTCCGGATTCAGTTATGTTGCCCGTTATCAAGAGACGACATCACAAAATCCGGATTTAAAACCGGTTGTCGGTAACTATTCCTCCCGGTTTGATTTGACAGCCGGTGGTTTTTATACCGATTTTGAATATGTTTACAAAAATTCAGATGCCCGTGCGAGTAATAATGTCCTGTTAGACCAAGTTTTATTCGACGGCAATGCTTGGTTGTGGAATGTGGGTTATTCGCAAAGAGGTTTCGGTATCAATGCGACGTTCCGCCGTTTGGAAAATATTCAAATGTATAGCGAACGGCTTTTGGAAGGCAACCTTTACAATACCGGTGTGATGAATTTTGTACCCGGATTGACCAAACAACACGATTTTAGTTTGGCCAATATTTATGTGTATCAAGCGCAACCCGGTATTTCTTTTGGTGAAGAAAAAGTGGGAGAAATAGGTGGTCAAGTGGATATGTTTTTTACTTTTAAGCGTAAAACGGCACTCGGAGGAAGATATGGTACCAAAGTGGCCCTTAACTTTTCTCGTTGGCACGGCCTCAATGCTCGGTTTGATCACGCCAAACAAATTTACAGAGCCGATTTCTTTAAGCCCGGTGAATTGTATTTTCAAGATGTCAATATGGAAATCAGAAAAAAATGGTCAAAAAATCTAAAAACCGTTTTTTCATTTATCGATGTCAATTACAACAAACCCAAATTGGAATTTGAAGGTGAATTTGTTCATGCCGATATAGCGGTAGCGGATTTTGAATTTAAATTATCCGGGAAACGTTCAGCCAGAATAGAATTGCAGCATCTCAATACCAAAGACGATATGAAAAATTGGGCAGCCGGACTTTTTGAATACAACTTTAATCATCATTTCAATGTTTATGCAGGAGACATGTATAATTACGGTAATGAGGATAAAAAAGTCCATTATTTCAATGTCGGTACCACTTACACGCAGTCATCAACACGGTTGAGCTTGAGCTACGGCAGACAACGTGGCGGTTTGTTATGTGTCGGCGGTGTTTGTCGTTATGTACCTTCCAGTAAGGGGATTACCGCCAGCATCTCCTTAACTTTTTAGGTTTATGAAGGATTTTGAAACACGCTGGCAACAGATTTTGGATTTTTTTAAAGCTAAATTTACCGGCGGTGAAACCCCGGAAATCGATACGATATTGTTTTTGATAGGTATTCAGGAATTGGGTATTATCAAATCCGGTTTTACCAAAGATGAAAAGTTAAACTTGATGCATGTTGCAACTTGTAAATTGTTAGAGCCTTACGGTTATTACGAATATACCCACCGTGACAATGAAGGGTGGCCGCATTATCGTAATATTAAAAAAATAGAACCCGGAACCGACCAGGAACAATTGATAAAGGAAGCAATAATTAATTATTTTTCGATATCATAATAGACAATATTTTGTAAACAAATCACACAAACAGAACATTATGAATAAGTTATATTATTACACATTGTGTTTATCATTTATTGTAGTTTTTTTATTACCGGTCCATCTCCATGCCCAAAGATTTAAAAAAAGAAAGGCCTTGAGTAAAGAATTTTTAAAAAAAGTCCGGGTCAGAGAGGTTTTGGATACCATGTTATGGGATAAAGAAACAGCCATTTTTAACCAAACCGAAAAGTGGTTCAAACAACGCAAATTAGATGTTTATAACAGAGAAGATTACGAGTTTTTTCAGTCGGGTTTGATGCATCAGTTTTTATTTTCAAAACGGTTCATATTAAACCGGGTCAGATATCATTACAGTCATGTGTCTTACGATTCATTAAAAAATTATATCAAGCAAATTGACCGGGGAAAACGGCAGGAAGTCATTTTGTCATCCGGGTTGTATGATATGCTCAAAAAAATGTTGAAAAAAGAATTGAGGCAAATCAGACAAGTTACAGTGCCCAAATATTTGGATTATTTGGAGAACAAGCATAAGCCTGTGGATTTAAAGATTACTTACAATAACAAACCGGTGCGGGCATCAAAATTAAATTTGGATATTCTGGTCGAAACCAATAATGTCGATTACAGAAGGGTCTCAATATTAGACAAAAAACATAATAAAATATTAAAACCCGAAGGTTATACCTATCAACAAATAATAAAAATCATCGTTAAGTTTAAAGGTCGCAAATTTGAATTTAAACCGGACGAACATATCGATTTGTATCCCCGTCAGTTTAAAGAATTGAATAGTGTCATTTCAAAATACAGTTACAACAAAATCCCGGTTTGGCATCTTGATATTCTGGAAACCGGCGGTAATATCGGGGTGAAATTATCCAACGTTATTGAAGTAAAAGCTGTTAAAGGTAAAACCGTCCGGAAAAAGAAAAATGTTAAGCATATGGATTAAAAATTTTCTTATTCCGCCAATTTTTTCCAACCTATTTTTTTCATATTCCTGACAATTAAGAATCCCGAAACCAGGGCAATGCCAAAAAATACAAAGGATAAACCATAATCTTTAAAAATAAATTTACCGATACCGAACAACGTAAAAATCACCATTAAACTCCCAAAAAACCAGTTGGCAAACATCAAAACAAAGCCTTTGTCGCCTTCTACTTCCGGTAATTTTTTGTCAATAGTTTTCCAGCCGATACCACCCGGGTGCACTTTGGTATAAAATGATTTGAGCTTTGCTTCCGGTGTCGGACGGGTTTTAAAGGTGACAATCAGCCACCAGAAAGTTGACCAAGCCACAATACTCAATAAAATGACCGGATAATCTTTGCCTATTGACAGACCAAATCCGAATTTGTCATTGAGTAAAAACGGTAATAAAAAGTATGGTGCTACCATAGCGGTTATTTCACTCCATGCATTGATTCGCCACCAAAACCAACGTAAAATCAGTACCAATCCGATACCGCCGCTGGCTACCAAAATCAATTGCCATGCTTGACTGATTTGGGTAATCTGTGTGGTGATAATCAGGGCAATAAACATCAATATAAAAGTTGTGATCCGTGATATTTTGACATAATATTTTTCAGAAGCCCCCGGTTTTAAAAACGGACGAAATAAATCATTGATGATATACGAAGTGCCCCAAACAGTTTGCGAAGCCAAGGTGGACATATAAGCGGCAAAAAATGCGGCTAACATCAATCCGAGTAATCCACTCGGTAACAAATCACGAATCAACATGACATAAGTAGCTCCTTTGTCGGATGCGTCGGGGTATAAAACCAAAGCGACCATAGCCGCCAAAATCCAAGGCCAAGGACGCAAAGCATAATGCGCAATGTTAAACCACAAAGTAGCAAACAATGAATGTTTTTCGTCTTTGGCCGACATCATCCGTTGAGCAATATAACCCCCGCCGCCCGGTTCGGCTCCGGGATACCAACTTGCCCACCATTGCACGCCCAGATAAGTAAACAATGCCGTTAAACTCAATTTCAAAACGCCGTTATCAGTGCTTTGCGTTACATCCGCATTGCTGATATCCGGTATAAAATCAAACAGCCACTTTTGATTGCTCAAACTGTCTTTTAAACCGTCAATTCCTCCAATATGCTTAACGGCATAGTATGCCAAAGCAATACTGCCGGTCATAGCCATGACAAACTGGAAACTGTCCGTAACCGATACACCCATCAAACCCGACATGGATGAATAAATGGCTACAAAAAGCATCATCAACCCGACATAAATCAAATGTGCCGAAAGATGCAAGCCCAGAAAATTAATTTCGTGCAACCCGAAAATGGTTAAATCTGGAAACATAACCGTCAAAACCTTGACCATTGCCAAATTGACCCAAGCAATAACAATGGCATTCATCAAAATGCCGATATAGACGGCTCTAAAACCGCGTAAAAATTTGGCCGGTTTACCGTCGTAACGGATATCGACAAATTCGGCATCGGTCAGAATGCCGGCACGCCGCCATAAGCGTGCAAAAAAGAAAACCGTTAAAATACCGCCGAAAACCATGTTCCACCATAACCAGTTACCGGCTATACCGTTTTTTGAGATCAATTCGGTTACAGCCAAAGGTGTATCTGCTGCAAAAGTCGTGGCTACCATACTGGTCCCGGCAATCCACCAAGGCAAAGAACGACCACTTAAAAAAAAGTTACCGGTATCTTTTCCGGCTTTTTTTGAGTAATAAAATGAAATTCCAAAACTAAAAATAAAATAGGCGATGATAATCAACCAATCCAATTGAGAAACGTGCATAGTCAAAGTTTTTCCGGTTAATACGCCAAAAGTAGCAAATCTCAAACAATGTTACAATTTTTTTCGACGAACAGTATGTTTTCTACGTTAAAGTTAACAAAATTATTTACTTCCATTTAAGCAGAGCTTTGTGACTACACGAAACAAAGGATGAATAATTTCATATAGCAACCATAAAAGTATTATAATTGTTTGTCGTTTCTAACGCTCGAGATATGGGAGAGAAGAAATCATAAAATAAATGTGTCAAGTCATGTTAAAGCTTATGGCTACTTGTAACAATTTTGGATATTTGCATTGAGCTTTTGATTAAAAAATAGCATTATGAACACGGAAATACTAAAAAAAAAAAAAGTCTGTTACAAAGTCGTCCGGTCGAGCAAACCCGGCGGGCAGCACTTCAACAACCCAAGAAACGCCTGAAAACTAAACCTAAAAAATCCGCCATCTTAAAACGTTTGCAAAGCAAAAAACACCACAACTTAAAGAAACAAAACCGCCGGAAGGATTTTTTGTGATTTTTAGCCACTAATGCACTAATACTTTCATTCGTGCATTCGTGGCTATTAACTTTCAACCTTTAACTCTATTGTCTGCTTCCTGTCCGGACCAACCGATACAATTTTGACCGGTACACTAATATATTCTTCAATGTAAGCAATATATTGCATTAAAGTTTTGGGTAGTTGTTCTTTTTTGGTCACACCTGTTAAGTCGGCTTGCCAAGATTTGAAATCCGTATAAACGGGTTGCACGTTTCCTTCATCGATGTTAAACGGGAAATGCTGAATTTCTTGATCGAAATATTTGTAAGACGTAGCTGCTTTAATTTGTTCAAAACCTGATAAAACATCACTCTTCATCATCATCAGTTCGGTTACGCCGTTGATATCAACGGTATATTTAAGGGCGACCAAGTCCAACCAACCGCAACGGCGTGGCCGTCCGGTTGTTGCCCCGAATTCATGTCCTTTTTTTGCCATAAGTTGTCCGGTTTCGTCAAACAACTCAGTAGGAAAAGGGCCTGAACCGACTCTTGTAGTATAAGCCTTGAAAACTCCGGATACTTTACCGATTTGTTTAGGCGGAATACCCAATCCGATACTGACTCCTGCCGCAGTGGTAGTGGATGAGGTAACATAAGGATACGTCCCGAAATTGATATCCAACAAACTGCCTTGCGCTCCTTCGGCTAATATTTTTTTTCCGTCTTTTAAAGCTTTGTTAAAGTAAATTTCGCCATCTATAAATTTAAGTTTTTTTAAGGTATCAATGCTGTTGAAAAATTCAGCTTCCAATTCATCCAAATCAAATTGAATATCGACATTGATACAATCCAGCAATTTCAAATGCTTATCGACCAAGGCACGGTATTTATCTTTCCAGCCGGGTAGTTCAAAATCCCCGATTCTAAACCCGTTTCTTCCGGCTTTGTCCATATATGTCGGTCCGATACCTTTGAGGGTTGAGCCTATTTTGGCTTTACCTTTGGCGGTTTCTGATGCCGCATCTATCAAACGATGTGTCGGTAAAGTCACGTGAGCCTTACGGGAAATCAACAAACGTTTTTTGAAATCAATATTAAAATCTGCCAAGCCGTCAATTTCTTTTTTTAAACTAACCGGGTCTATTACGACTCCGTTCCCTATTACATTGATAATATCCGGATGAAATATTCCCGAGGGAATGGTGTGTAAAACGTGTTTTTTTCCGTCTATAACCAAGGTATGTCCGGCATTGGCTCCACCTTGAAAACGGGCGATAATATCGTAATTTCCAGCTAAGACATCCACAATTTTGCCTTTACCTTCGTCACCCCATTGTAATCCTAATAATACATCTACCATAATAGTTGAAAGTTAAAAGTTGAAAGTAGAATGTAGAGACGCAGCATGCCGTGTCTCTTGTTAAATGTTTATAATGTTGAACGTAGAGGCGTTTTGACAAAACGTTTCATTGTTCATAATATTCGTAAATCGAAAATACGACATCATTCTATTATTATTTTAGTTGTTATATTAAATTCATTATTAGATAAAATTAATAGATATTCTCCCGGACTATAATGACTTACATCGATATTGTTGTTTGATTTACGGAGATTTTTTTGCAATAATAATTTGCCTGTTTCATCATACAATTTCATTAAAACGGGTTTCCGGTCATTTATATTAATCGTTAAACGGTTTTTGGCCGGATTGGGGTACAATTTAATTCCCAACCGGCTAAGTTCTTGGATATCAGCCGTCACGTTTAAGTTGGCATCATTGGACACAACTTGTCCGCAGGTACCGGTAACAATAACTTTGTAGGTGCCGGCATCACTTGGTTGAACATTGTTAATAACCAATTGGTTATTGGTAGCGCCGGGGATATCGGTATTGTCTTTTTGCCATTGGTATGACAAACCGGTACCTAGTGCTTGAACGGTAAAGGTAACGGTATCACCTTGATTAACCGATTGACTTTGAGGCTGTCCGGTGATGCTAACCGGTGTATTAACGGTTATTTGAGCGGTATTTGACGTTATATTGCCGAAATCGCCTGTGATGTTACAAGTATATGCACCGGCATCGGCATTGGTAACCGAAGCAATGGTGTATGAAGTGCTGGTGGCTCCCGGAATATCTATATTGTCTTTTTGCCATTGGTAGCTCAAATTTTGACCATGTGCCGTTATATTCAAAGTCAAAACATCACCAGGGCAAAGATTTTGTGATACGGGTTGATTGTCGATAACAGGAACAGGCAATTTACCGGTTACGATAAAATTGACCGAATATGGTTGTAAAGTAAAAGTGCTATTGGCCGATTGATAACTGCTTCGATAGGGCATAACGGCATCCAAATCGGTAGGACCGCCGCCCGGTGTTGATGCCGTTTGGCCATTGACATAAAATTTGGTATTCCCTTGATTGATGTTGTTGGCATAAATTTCAATCCAATATGCCGTATCGTAATTGGTGTTTTGAGCCCAGTCCAATTGGACGTTTTTTGATGTGCCTGTAAGATTGGTAACGACAACGCCGGTTTCTCCGGTATCAAAAACCGAAGCATGTGCCAATACATCGTCGTCTCCGGTTACACTGCATACAACGGCACTACTACCGAAATAAACCGGGAAATAATAAAAAGGCGTATAGGAAGGACGCGGGGTGTAATTGGCTTGATTCGGGTCGTTTTTTGACAGGATGCCATGACTTTCATAGTTGCTGTTGATATTCCATTCGTTGACCCAAATGGTAGTCAGATTTATTCTGTTTTCTATCATGGATGCCAATAAATTGGTCAAATACATAGCATTGGACATGGTGGTTGAATGATAATCCGAACCATTGAATTCCGTCATATTTAGGGGAAAATAACCGAAACTTTTTGAAGTATATTCCCGCACATACAATCCTACTCTGACGACATCGTCAACTACAAATTTGACAGCTTTTTTGATTTCATCGGGGGTTCCGATATTCCTGTCATAATGGTGGACTATCAGGTAATCGGCTTTATCTTCAATTTCGGGTAATACCGTTTTCATCCAATTACATTTGTTTGTTGAGATATTAGCCCCTATTTTGATAGTAGGATCAGCGGTTTTCATAGAATCGACAAACACTCTGAAATCTTCGCCGTATTCTTTACCGGTCAAAATAACGCCGTTGACGTCATATCCGTTTTCCCAAGGGCCGTAATTTTCATTTCCTACTTCCCAATATTTACAATCCGCTTGCAAGACATTATTCATGTGATTAACAAATCCGGCGGCATAAGCGGCAGCTTGACTGACTCGGGCTTGACGGGTACCTTGCGGGGTTTGCCCGAGCCGGGCATAGGCATAATTGGTCACGATACTTGCTTCGCCTTGAGCTGCTTGTTTGAATTGTTTAAAATGATTTTGGTCTAAAAAATTAGAAGCGGTACCACTGTATCCATTTAAATAAGAAGGAATATTGCCATCCCAAAAATACATATCGGAACCGGAACCGGCAGGATAACGGAAGGCTCCGAAATGTTCGTAAAGATGTGCCCGGTTTACCAGGTAATTTTTACTCCTGAAATTGGAATTAACGCCTATTTGTGTCGCCAATACCGGTGCTATTACTTGTGACGTATCAATATGAACATGGATATTGGTCGATTGGTTGGGTAAATTTTGGATAACGGCTTGTGGTTCATAGTAAAAATCACGGTAAACTTGGGATTCAATTTGATTGATTGTAGATACATCGTAAGGTATATATTCAAATGATACATCATCAAAATAATAAGTTCCGGCGGTTTCACCTATTTGAAAAATAATCTTGATTTTATCATCATCGTTGTTCAGGGGAATAGGTAGAATATATTTTTCATATTGCGTATTCAATTTGTAATATTGCGTTTGGATGACACGATTTCCGTTGGGTGTGTGAATTTGTGTCTTAATGCGCATTGTGCGGTTACTATCGGATTTACAGTAGGCTTTGACCAATAGGACTTTGCCCCCATATCCGGATGGGATGTTATTAAAGCTACTATAAAATTGGGCATTATTGATACCTCCATTGGCACTTACTTGCACTTTGGCGGCTCCCACAGTTCCTGCACCTTGGCTTATGTATTGTGCTTGTGCATTGCCGTTAGCAGACCAACCGCTAAGATCATTTGCAAAATCATAAGAAAAGATTGTTTGTCCGTATTGATTAAATGTAATCAAAAGGAAAATAAGCCTGGTAATTTGTTTCATAATTGTGAGATTAAATTTATGTCTGTAAAAATAGTAAAAAAATGTTTATTTGATGAATTGATGAATTGAGGAAATATTGTGCTTCATAGATTACTACGTTTTATTATGTTTACTTATTGCTTCATACCATTATACTGCTTACAAATTGAGGAATGAGGAAATGAGAAAAGGTCGCTGAGTGTCCCTAAGCGAGGTCACTGAGTGATTTTGCGAGGTAACGAGCAAAATTGTACCGAAGTGCCGGGTTTGGAATTGAGGAACAAAAGAATATCGAACAAGGAACACCGATTTTTGATTTCTTGACGTTTTACCAAAACGTCGCTACTTCTGAAATCATAAATCCTTGTTCGGCGTTCAGTGTTCAAATTTATAATTTAATTCTCAATACTCAATTTCCTTGCAACTACAACATTATAAACTTTACAAACATTATAAACTTTCAACTAGAGACGTAGCGAGCTACGTCTCAAAAATGAAACTTCACATTCTCAATACGATAGGTTTTTTCACAATATTCACAACGTACTTCTACCGGGTCATGATTTGATACGCTGAATTTGGTTGTTACCGATTCAATGTTTGTAACACAATTGGGATTCGGACAAATCAAATGCTTGTTGATTTTTTCCGGTAAAGTAATTTTTTGTTTACTGGTAACCTTAAAATCGTCAATTATCGTTAGAGTGGCATTGGGTGAAATAAGAGCGATACTGTTAACTTCATCTTTGGACAGCTTACGATTTTCGATTTTAATAATATCTTTTTTACCCATTTTGTTACTGGACAAATTGATGCCGATCATTATCAGATTTTCAGGTTGTTTGAGGTTTAAAATTTCTGCTACTTGCAGGGCTTTTCCAGCAGTAATATGGTCGATAACCGTACCGTTTTTTATCGGGTCAACGCGGAGTTGTTTTTTTTCGTTCATATGATGATAATTTATTGGTTAAACGAGTTTCATAATTTTAGAGATGATAGCTTGTCGCATCACAACGCCGTTTTTGGCTTGTTGAAAATAATAAGCATGCGGATTACTATCCACTTCCGGTTTAATTTCATTAACGCGTGGTAGTGGATGTAACAATTTGAAATTTCCTTTAACATCTTCAAGCATTTGATTATCAATAATGTAAGCGTTTTTTACTTTTTCATAATCTTCCAAAACTGCAAAACGCTCTTTTTGGATACGGGTAACATACATAATATCCAATTCGGGAATAACAGGTTTGATGTCTTCTATTTCTTCAAATTTGATGTGTTTGTTTTGCAACTCATCTTTGATATGTTTGGGCATTTGTAAGTGACGGGGTGAAGCGAAATAAAAAGTCGGATTAAAGTCTGTCAGTGCTTGTGCCAATGAGTGTACGGTGCGTCCCAAACGCAGGTCACCTATCATGGCAATTTTCAAGTTTTCCAAAGTGCCTTGGGTTTTGTATATGGAATACAAATCCAACATGGCTTGGGTGGGATGTTGATTGGTACCGTCACCGGCGTTGATAACCGGAATGTCGAGAATTTCGGATGCGAATTGTGCAGCACCTTCAATTTTGTGTCGCATAACGATAAAATCGGCATATTGACTGATGGTCATCAGAGTGTCTGCCAAGGTTTCTCCCTTTTTGACTGACGTAGTGCCGGAGCCACTCATAGCTAAACTGCGACCTTTCAGCCGTTTGATAGCCGTGTCAAACGAGAAAAAGGTACGCGTTGAAGGTTCGAAAAACAAGAGTGCGCCTAACCGGCCGGATAAGTCGGGATGCACCTTGCCTGTCTCGATTTTTTCTGCCAAGTCGATGAGGTCTAAAATGTCATCTTTGCCTACTTGACGCATGGATACTAAATGGTTCATAACAATTGTTTGTTTTTATGATTTTATAAATTGCAACTAGCTGATTGATATTCTTTTACTGTGTTTTTAATGTCTTTTTGGGCGATAATACCACGTCCGACGATGATTAAATCGGCACCGCCTGCAATAGCGTCTGCTACGCTGATGTATTGCTGTCCCAAGTTATCTTTGCCGGATTGGAGTTTAACGCCGGGCATCAGTAATAATTGTCCTTCGGGAATTTTATTTTTTAGACGCCGGATTTCAGCCACTGTCTGACCGTGTCCGATATAACCACTGACATAGTTGGCATGTACTTGTCCCATTGCCAAAATTTTGCGGGTATAAGTTTCGTTCATCAAATTACCTTTTGATGACATTTTGGCTAGTAAAAACCCGGCTTTGTTTTCAAGTCCTTCAAATAAACCTTGTAAAATACCTTCGCCGGGAATACCATGTACCGTTACCGTGTCCGACCATTCGGCAATACGGTAAATGCCACCATGATATTGTTTACGAACCGTGTTACCGATGTCGGCAAATTTGCGGTCTTCAAATATTAAAAAGTTGTATTTACGGGCGTAATCTTGCAATTTCGTAGCGAATTGGTCATCAAAATCCGTCAAAATATCGACGTGGGTTTTAAGCATTACGATATAATCGGCGGTTTGGTCGAGAATGTTGAAAAAATCTGTTTGGTTATCTACGTCAAGCGATAAGACTAGACGGGATTTTTTTTCTTTTATCAAATCCAGAATTTTGCGGGTAACCGGATTGGTGTAATCTTTTTTAACAATTGTATCAGAGTTGTTTACAAAGTCTTTAATCTGCTTAATTTTACCGGTATCTATTTTGTTGTGTTGTGCCAAAATTTGTAGCATTTGGTCTAGATCTATTAGGCTGTGCAGATTAAAGCCTTGTTGCTTCATCAGTTCTACGGCATTTTTGCTGCGGTCAATAATCACGACAAAATCGGTGGTTTTCAATCCAGCAGCTTGAAATTTCTCGGCTGTTTCCACAATACTTTCGCCGGTGGTGATCAAATCATCGATGATGAGGCATGATTTACCTTTTTCATACTGTCCGATAACGGGATTTTTTGTGCCGTAAGCTTTTTCTTCTTTGCGGACGTATATCAAAGGCTTTTGCAATTTGTCCGCTACTAAAGTCGCAATCGGTAAAGCTGTATAAGGAATACCCGAAACGTAGTCAAAATCAAGATTTTTTACCTGTTCAACAATCAAATCAGCTGTTTGTTTGAGCAATTTCGGTTCAGAAATAATGTGTCGTAAGTCGATATAAAACGGTGATTTCAAACCGCTTTTGAGGGTAAATTCACCGAATTTTATAGCGTTGGTTTCGTAGAGATTTAGTATGTAGTCAGTTAGTTGAAAGTTGAAAGTTGAAGGTTGAAAGTTCATACTAGTTGAAAGTTAAAGGTTAAAAGTTGAAAGTTATTTTTATGTTCATAGATTGTTTTGTGTTTTGATGTTTATTTTTTGTTCGATGACCGATGTCGGATGTCCGATGTAATTTTTATTTTTTTTAACCACATATAAGGACATATAAGATTTTTTTTTTTCTAAATTATATCTAATGTCGTTACTTCTTAAATCGTTAATCCTTGTTCGGTGTTCATCATTTAAATTTTATTCATTATAAATTTTCCTCACTCCTCATTCCTCACTCCTCAAAAATTATCCATTCTCCATTCTCAATTCTCCATTAATAAATACGCCTACCGGCATACCAATCCCTTCAAATTCCGCAAAAGGCGAATACTTGGCTTTGGTC
>JALVST010000024.1 GCA_027024205.1 Flavobacteriales bacterium
TTTTTTTTTGTAAAAAACGTAATTATGAGTTGTGAAATCAAAGGTTTAATTTATTTTGTTAAGGTAGGTTTTTGTCATTTCGCGGGCGGTTTCAATAAAATCTTTGTTTTGAAGTCTACTGTTTGTCCATATTAGATAGGGATATTCTATTTCCATAAAACCACCGTATCTCTCAATTCTTTCTGTAAGCAACGTTTTGAGTTCCGTTAACATTTTATTTTTATCTATTTTGTACATGGCATATTGTAAAAATAAACGTGCTAAATTTTTTTTGGTAAAAACGTCATCATTTTTTGATTCAAGATCGCGGTATTTAAAATAATAATAAATTTTACGGGCTTCATTTTCAAGAAAAGCCTTATCATTTTTATCAAAAATGTACATCATATAATACATGAGTCCGTCTTCATAAGCATCTAAACGCAAGCCTGATTTTTTATTTTGAATAATAAGATTAATTTGTTTGATAGCCTTTTTATAATTGCCAATAGCATAATAACCGAGCTTTAGGGCGGTAGCTAAAATTATTTTTATTTCCAGAGGGATTTTATCACCCCAATATGCCATTCCGTTTTCTATTTCTTCCAGTTTTTCAATAATTTTATCTTTTTCTCCTTCAAAAGCATAAGATAATAATTCATTGTTGGATAAGTAATAAAAAATTTGCAAAGCGGTTCTTTCATAAAACCCGTATTCACCACGTTCAAATGCTTTTTTTATGTTGGACATGGTTTCAAGCGCAACTTGTGTATTGCCGGTTTCCAACGCAAATGTTGAATAATCCAATTCGGCATTGAGGATTTTTGATTTGGCCAAATTCGTTTTGGGTAGATCCATTATTTTTTTTCCGTAATGATAAGCATCTCTAAATTGATGTCCCAATAAATGTAATAATGCTTGACTGTAAAAAAAGTAAAATTTGGCTTTATTGGTTTTGTAATAATGTTCATCGGGTAACAAGCCCATTTCGATAACTTCATCTCTCAATTTTAACCATGTTTGTGTATCGATAAAGCCGTATTTTTTTTTATAATTTCTGATATGGCTGAAAATCAATTTTAGAGTTTGTAATTCTTTTTGGTAATTAATCAAATTCTTTTCTTCCTCAATAATTTCATTGTCCGGCCGGTAATTGGAAGGATTGGTAAAAAGTCTTACTTCTTTTTCCAAATCCAAAATAGCTAAATGATAACCGAACATTTCGTATTTTCTAACCAATGTCAAGGCTTTGTTGATAATATCATAAGCTTGTTCGGGCAGTTGTTTTCTCAGGAGAAAATTGGCACTTTTGATATAAAAGAAAACTTTACCTTCGATAGTTTCATCGTGTGCCCTGTGTACCATACTCTCCAAAATAATATTGTATAAATACCGGCGTTGCTGGGCGTATTTGTTGTCGTATTTTTTAGGTTTAGCCGTTTTATTTTTTCTAATGTCATTGAATATTTCCAAATAACTTTTCGGAGAAGATATATTTTTTGTGTAAAAAGAGAATTTTTTCAGCTCTCCTTGTGTTAAACTTTTAATAAGATCCTTTAAAAAATTTCTTTTTGCCATGACGACAAAACTAATTAATATTTTATTAATTTGAAACTAAAATAATAAAAAAAATACAAATAAATAAAAAAACATGATGAATGTTGGGCTTTGTTTGTGATTTTTGTTGATTTTCAGTCTTTGTGCTTTTTATTTTCACAGACTAATATTTTTTTAACTAATAAATTTGATTCTTTAAAATCAAAAAAATGAGGGAATAAAGCGGTAATAATTTTTAAAGTTTATTGAGATAGATTTTTGATATTTTGGCAGCGGTTTCCAAAAAATCCTTTTGATTGAGTTTGCTGTTTGCCCAAATCAGATAAGGGTATTCAATTTCCAAAAAATCATTTTGTCAGCTTTATATCTTTCCATAACATTTTGCTTAAAATGATTGAAGCATGCCGCCTTTATCCGTTTTACAGGTTGCATATTGTAAAAACAAGTGCGAGATATTTTTTTCATTATGGTGTCCGGTTCTTTGACTTCTCCATAACGGCGTTTAAAATAATCATAAATTTTTAGAGATTCTTTTTTCAGCAGTTCCATATCGTTTTGTTCAAATATAAAAATCATATGATATGTTAGATCGTCTTTGTAAGCATCCAAACGTAAACTGGAATTTTTGTTTTGAATGAGAAATTGTGCTTGGCGTTTGGCATTTTCCAGATCACCAGTAGCGTAATAACCGAGTTTTAAAGCAGTGGCCAAAACCATTTTTATCTCCAAAGGAATTTTTTTATCCCAACGTTTGATACCTTTTTCAATTTCTTCAATTTTGTTTAGCACATTATCTCGTTGACATTCAAATATATAGCTCAACATTTCGTAATTGGATATATAGTAAAATATTTGTAAAGCCGTTCTTTCATAACGGCCATAATGTCTACGGTCAAAGGCTTCTTTGGTATGTCCCATTTCCATGGCACAAGTCGAATATTGTAAAGTAGCATTTAAAATTTAGGATTTTGATAATTCAGTCTTAGGCAGATTCATCATTTTTTTTCCATATTCGTAAGCGATTTTGTAAGCCTGTCCGAACATATATAAAAGGACGGAAGCATAATAAAAGTAGAATTTGGCTTTGTTGGTTTTGTAGTATGATTCGTCGTGATGTAAACTCATTTCATCAATTTCATCTTTAAATTTTAACCAATTTTAAAAATCGATAATACCAAACTTCTTCTTGGTTGAACGGATGTGATTAAAGATCAATTTCAGTGTTTGAAGTTCTTCCTGGTATGCAATTAACTTTTTTTCTTCTTCCAGAATTTCTTGATCACTTCTGTTTTTGGAAGGATTTATATAAAGCTTGACTTCCTTTTCAAGTTGTAAGATAGATAAATGATAGCCGAACATTTCGTTTTTTCTGACAATGTTTAAAACTTTATTGATAATATCATAGGCTTGTTCGGGCAGTTGTTTTCTCAAAAGATAATTGGCACTGTTGATATAAAAGAAGACTTTTCCATCAATGATATCATCTTGTGACCCGTTATGAATCATGCTCTCCAAAATGATATTGTACAAATACCGGCGTTGTTGGGTGTTTTTATAGTCGGATTTTCGTGATTTGACGCTTTTGTTTTTTCTAATTTCGTTAAAAATTTCCAAATAATTCTTTTTAGCGGAGATGTTTTTTGTATAAAAAGAGAATTTTTTTAATTCTCCTTGTAATAAACTTTTAATAAGATCTTCTAAAAAATATTTTTTGAGCATAAGTACCCAAAATAAATCATTAATATTTTGTGATTTTGGCACGAAAATAATAAATAATAAAAGTTTATAAAAAATAATAAAAGAACTTATCTGAACTTTTTTATTTTTATTAAATTTTTATCATTGTAGTTATAATTTTTAAAGACTTTTATTTTTTTAACTTATGTAGAGAACCCCAAAATTAAAATATTGCATTTAATTTTGTAATTTTGAGTAACTATAATCAGTGTATATGCGAAATCAAAATCTGGACCCCGATAAAAATCATTTGGCACAAGCCGATTTGGAAATTGAGAAAAAATTACGTCCTTTACGCTTTGATGATTTTACGGGACAGGAGCAAGTGATTGAAAATCTCAAAGTATTTGTCCAAGCCGCCAATCAACGGGGCGAAGCTTTGGACCATACTTTGTTTCACGGACCTCCGGGATTGGGAAAAACAACTTTGGCTCATATTTTGGCTAATGAATTGGATGTTAATTTGAAAATTACTTCTGGCCCTGTTTTAGACAAGCCTGGCGATTTGGCTGGTTTGTTGACCAATCTCGAGCCGCGTGATGTTTTATTTATAGATGAGATTCATCGTTTGTCGCCGGTGGTTGAGGAATATTTGTATTCGGCCATGGAAGATTACCGGATTGATATTATGATTGAAAGCGGGCCTAATGCCCGTACGGTTCAGATTCATTTGGAACCGTTTACATTGGTAGGAGCTACGACCCGTTCAGGGCTGTTGACAGCTCCCATGCGGGCGCGTTTCGGTATAACAGCACGTTTAAATTATTATACCAAGGAACTTTTAACCCAAATTGTACAACGTAGTGCCGGTATTCTTAAAGTCCCTATCACCATGGAAGCAGCTATCGAAATAGCCGGTCGTAGTCGCGGCACGCCCCGTATTGCCAATGCATTGTTGCGACGGGTTAGGGATTTTGCTCAAATCAAAGGCGACGGAAAAATAACTATTGAAATAGCCAAATACGCTTTAAAAGCCCTTAATGTCGATGAACACGGTTTGGATGAAATGGATAATAAAATATTGACAACCATCATTGACAAATTTAAAGGCGGTCCGGTAGGTATCAGCACTTTGGCAACCGCAGTAGGTGAAAATGCCGAAACCATAGAGGAAGTTTACGAACCCTTTCTGATACAAGAAGGTTTTTTAATGCGTACGCCACGTGGCCGTGAAGCTACCGAATTGGCCTATAAACATCTCGGAAAATTTAAAAATCCCGGCCAGGACAGTTTGTTTTAGATTTTGGTTGATTTATTAAACAAGACATTTAACCACATAAGACACATAGGGACCCAAAAAAAAACTTATATGAACTTATGTTACTTATGTGGTTCTAAAAATAAAAAAACTTGAAGATTAACAATAGACAAAAAGAGCAAATCAGGCAAAAGGCATTAAGTTTGGGATTTAATAATATAGGTTTTGCCCGGGCTGATTTTCTTGAAGAAGAAGCCGGTCGGTTGGAACTTTGGCTCAAAGACGGCTATCATGGCAAGATGACATATATGGAAAACCATTTTGACAAGCGATTGGATCCACGTTTGTTAGTACCGGGAGCCAAATCGGTTATTTCTCTGTCTTTCAATTATTTTCCCAAACAAAAACAACCGGAGAATACCTATAAAATTGCCAAATATGCTTACGGTAAAGACTACCATTTTATACTCAGAGACAAGTTACGCAAATTGATAGATTTCATAGACACAAATATTGCCACGGTTGAAGGTCGTGTATTTACCGATTCGGCGCCGGTATTAGAAAGGGTTTGGGCACGCCGGGCGGGTATAGGCTGGGAAGGTAAGCACAGTTTAATCATTCAAAAAAATAAAGGTTCTTTTTTCTTTTTGGCGGAAATTATTTCGAATTTGGATTTTGAAACTTACGATACGCCTTTTCCAACCGGTCATTGCGGTAGTTGTACCAAATGTATCGATGCTTGCCCAACGGAAGCTATCCTCGATAATAAGATGATAAACGCCAACCGGTGTATTTCGTATCTCACCATAGAATTGCGGGATGAATTGCCGGCGGATATGCGTAGCAAATTTGACGATTGGATATTCGGTTGCGATGTCTGTCAAGATGTATGTCCTTGGAATAAATTCAGTTTGCCACACAATGAACCTACATTTGACCCGCATCCGGATTTGTTGCAAATGACCAAACAGGACTGGGAAGAGATTACCGAAACGGTTTTCCGGGATATTTTTAAAAAATCGGCGGTTAAACGGACAAAATACAGCGGTTTGAAACGGAATATTGATTTTTTGTCCGGGCAGTTTTTTTGATGACGATAAAATCATGGCAATAATTAACAAAACAGCTGACCAAAGTCGCATCCAAAATACAAATTTATATTATCCGAAGTAAAAACAATATTCTAAAAATAAAACTTATAGCCATTATGATTAAAGGACCATTATTATTTTTTATCTATTTGTTTTTCAAAATTTTAATCTTGTAAGTTTTTCCATTCTTATTGGTCAGTTTATCACTGCGCAGCCACGGATTGAGCAGTTTTAACTCTTTATAAGACATTTTAAACTGTTTAGCAAAGCCGGGCAAATCAGTAATGCTACTATCTACGGCTACTTCATAGCTGTCGTAAGGTGTATATAAATCATCTTTGCTAAAAATAAACCCGAATTCTTTGGGATGTTCCAAGATGTATTTCAAGGCGATAATGCGCGGTACATACCGGGCGGTTTCGTTGTTTAACAACAAGTCATAGTAATTATCGGTTTTTTGACGTTCCAATTCTTGAGTTATTTTGGTCATGCCGGCATTATACGAGGCGGCAGACAAGGTCCAAGAACCGTATTTTTGTTTGGCTTTTTTGAGATATTGGCAGGCAGCAACCGTAGATTTTTCCAAATGATAACGTTCATCTACTTCGTCATTGACTTCCAAACCGAGTTCTTCGGCGGTTTTTTTCATAATTTGCCAGAAACCTTTGGCGCCGGATGGGGAGGTTACATTTTGTAAACCGCTCTCTGCAACTGCCAAATATTTGAAATCATCAGGAATGCCTTCCCGTTTTAAAATCGGTTCAATAACCGGAAAATATTTGTTTTTACGTTTTATAAGCAATAACCCGTTGGATTGCCAATAAGTATTGACCAATAACTCCCGGTCAATACGTTCCCTGACATCTTTTTGATCAATGGGAACCGGTTCGTCAACCAATTGCAACGAATCGGGTAGGGGAATGGCATAAACCTTATAATTGTTGTGAAACCCGTTTTTAACAGCTTCGTTGGTATAAGGATCTGTTTTAAAATTATATCCGGCGATACCGGCAATGAGAAATCCTGTGATTAAAAAAAGAATTCTTTTGTGCATTAACAATCAATTTTTCCAAAAATAATGATTTTTTTTCAATCCTGTCCTAAATAAATTTTAAGACAAATCAAAAGTATTGATTTTATTGAGATTACCAATAAAAAAAAACGCTAAAAATCAAAAAGAACCCCCTGAATAGGTAAATTCTGTGGTTTTTTCTTTTTGATAAAAGGTTCATCCAGCCATTTTTGAAGGTTAATTTTTACAAATAGGTTTATTCTTAAAAAAGCCACCA
>JALVST010000025.1 GCA_027024205.1 Flavobacteriales bacterium
TTATGTCTATAATTTGTATAACCAGTTACCCAAAAGTGCTTTTTTAATTGAACAAACTTGGTTGTTTGTAACCATTTCGGTTATCATCTTATCTGCAGGTACTATTTTTGCCATGTGGTTGGGAGAAAAAATTACCGATAAAGGTATCGGAAACGGTATTTCATTGTTGATTATGGTGGGTATCATCGCCCGTTTACCGCAAGCTTTTTTACAAGAGTTTGCTTACCGTGTTACCAATCAAAACGGTGGTCCGATGTTATTGTTGTTTGAGATTGTCGTTTGGTTGGTGGTGATAGCAGCCAGTGTGATGCTGGTAAAAGCTTACCGTCCGGTACCTATTCAATACGCTCGTAGAGCCGTAGGCGGTGGTTACGAAAAGAACATTTTCGGTGCCAGACAATATTTACCGTTAAAATTGAATGCGGCCGGGGTTATGCCTATCATCTTTGCACAAGCTTTGATGTTTTTCCCGGGTATGCTGGCTTCCTTATCCGATTCGGATTGGGCAAATAGTGTCAAAGCAACTTTTAGTAATATTTTCGACCCTTGGTATAATGTGGTATTTGCCATTTTGGTGATAGTATTTACTTATTTTTATACAGCTATCACCGTTCAAACGACCAAGATAGCCGAAGATTTAAAACGAAATAACGGTTTTATAGCCGGTGTGAGACCGGGAACGGATACGGCCAATTATTTGGACGATATTTTGTCAAAAATTACTTTGCCCGGTTCCATATTTTTGGCTTTGATATCCGTTTTCCCGATATTTGTATATTATTTATTCCCAGGTATGCAAGTATCTTGGGCTATGTTTTACGGTGGTACTTCCTTATTGATTATGGTTGGTGTCGCTATGGATACCATTCAACAAGCGGAAGCTTATCTGTTGAACCGTCATTATGACGCCTTGATGAAAACCGGAAGAAAACGATAAATTATGGCAAAACAACCTGCAATAGAAGTTGATGGCATTATCAAGGACGCATTGTCCAATGCCATGTTTAAAGTGGAATTGGAAAACGGGCACGTTATCACGGCTCATATTTCCGGAAAGATGCGTATGCACTATATACGCCTGTTGCCTGGAGATAAAGTCAAAGTGGAATTAAGTCCGTATGATTTAACCAAAGGCAGAATAACTTACAGATATTAATGACGGTTAGGATATTCTTCAAAACCGTTTAAGCAAGTGAATCCGGAAACAATTGTTCACAGAGAAAACGGTAATTTGGTTTCCGGTAATTACAATAAAAAAATAAAAAAATATACAGATGAAAGTAAGAGCATCAATAAAAAAGAGAAGTCCCGAAGACATTATTGTCAGACGTAAAGGACGTTTGTATGTTATTAATAAAAAGAATCCGAAACATAAACAAAGACAAGGATAATTATGGCAAGAATAGCAGGGGTAGATTTACCTAAAAACAAGCGCGGCGTTATCGGTCTGACTTACATTTACGGTATAGGCAGATCCAGAGCCAAAGAGATTTTGGCTAAAGCCGGAGTAGATGAAGATAAAAAAGTAAAAGATTGGGATGATACCGATATAGCCGGTATCAGACGTGAAATTGCTAATTACAGAATAGAAGGAGAATTGCGTTCGGAAGTTCAACTCAACATCAAGCGATTGATGGATATCGGAAGTTATCGCGGTATTCGTCACAGAATCGGTTTACCGTTGAGAGGACAGAAAACCAAAAACAATTCCCGTACGAGAAAAGGTAAAAGAAAAACAGTTGCCAATAAGAAAAAAGCAACTAAATAAAAGTAAGTAGGTATTATGGCTAAGAACAGTAAATCATCAAAAGCTAAAAAAAGAAAAGTAAAAGTAGAACCGAACGGTAAAGCTTTTATAAAAGCGACTTTTAACAACGTCATTATTTCTCTTACTAATAAAAACGGAGAAGTTATATCATGGTCCTCAGCAGGAAAAAATGGTTTCAGAGGCTCTAAGAAGAATACGCCTTATGCGGCACAAGTAGCTGCGGAAGATGCTGCAAAGACTGCTTATGAAGCTGGATTGAGACGTGTTAAAGTTTATGTAAAAGGACCTGGAAACGGTAGAGAATCCGCTATCAGAACCATTCATAACAGTGGTATTGAAGTTGTAGAAATAATTGACGTAACACCCATTCCACACAATGGATGTCGTCCCCCTAAAAGAAGAAGAGTATAATAAATTAATAGAATTATGGCGAGATATACAGGACCCAAAACCAAGATTGCCAGAAAGTTTGGCGAACCGATATATGGAGAAGATAAGTATTTTGAGAGAAAGAAATACCCGCCGGGACAACACGGCAATAACAGAAGAAGAGGTAAAAAATCGCAATATGCCATTCAGTTAGCTGAAAAGCAAAAAGCAAAATATACTTACGGAATTCTTGAAAAACAATTTAGAAACCTATTTGAAAAGGCTTCACGTCAAGGTGGTAATACCGGTGAAGTACTCATGCAGTTGGTAGAATCACGATTAGACAATGTGGTTTACCGTTTCGGTTTGGCACCAACCAGACGTGCCGCCCGGCAACTGGTATCACACCGTCATATTACTGTCAACGGTGACGTGGTAAATATCCCGTCATATCAGTTGAAACCCGGTGATGTGGTTGGCGTGAGAGAAAAATCAAAATCATTGCAAGTGATTACAGATGCATTGGAACAAAATAAGTCGGGTTACGAATGGTTAAAATGGAATTCCGAAAAAATGGAAGGTGAATTTGTAAACCGTCCCGAACGGCTTCAAATTCCTGAAAACATTCAAGAACACTTGATTGTCGAGTTATACTCTAAATAATAACATCAATTTTATGGCAATACTAAATTTTCAAAAACCGGAAAAAGTTATTCAAATCAGTGCCGATAACTATACCGGAAAATTTGAATTCAAACCTTTGGAACCGGGATACGGATTGACAATAGGTAATGCATTACGACGTGTTTTATTGTCGTCACTGGAAGGATATGCAATTACTTCGTTGCGAATTGACGGAGTAGAACACGAATTTACATCTATTGACGGCGTCGTGGAAGATGTTACCAAAATTGTTTTAAATTTAAAACAAGTTCGTTTTAAAAATCAAGTGGAAGATATCGATACTGAAACGGTAAAGGTATCTTTTAGCGGCAAAGAACAAGTGACAGCCGGGGATTTACAAGAGTTTATATCGGGTTTTCAAATTTTAAATCCCGATTTGGTTATTATGAACCTTGACCCTAAAACCGTTATCAATTTTGAATTTACCATTGAAAAAGGACGCGGTTATGTTCCGGCTGAAGAGAACAAACGTTCAGATGTTCCTTTTGGAACTATTTTTCTCGATTCAATCTATACGCCGATAAAACACGTTAAATATACGATTGAAGATTTCAGGGTTGAACAAAAAACCGATTATGATAAGTTGATTATTGAGATTGATACGGACGGTTCCATTCACCCGAAAGAAGCTTTAACCGAAGCGGCTAAAATTTTGATTCAACATTTTATGTTGTTCTCTGACGAACGTATTTCAATTGACGATGATATTTCGTCCAGCCCCGAAACTTATGATGAAGAATCATTACACATGCGACAACTCTTAAAAACCAAATTGGTAGATTTGGATTTGTCCGTAAGAGCATTGAATTGTTTGAAAGCTGCTGATGTTGAAACGTTGGGTGATTTGGTTCAATACAATAAATCGGACTTAATGAAGTTTAGAAATTTTGGTAAAAAATCCATGACAGAATTGGAAAAACTAGTTGACAAGAAAGGTTTGACTTTCGGTATGGACCTTTCAAATTATAAATTAGACGATTAAAGATACATGATATGAGACACAGAAAGAAATTTAACCATTTAGGTAGAAAATCAGCACATAGAAAAGCTATGTTGGCCAATATGGGTAGTTCTTTGATAAAACATAAAAGAATCAATACCACTTTGGCTAAAGCCAAAGCTTTGCGAATGTTTTTAGAACCGCTGATTACCAAGTCTAAAAACGATACGATGCATAACCGTCGTGTTGTTTTCAGTAAATTGCGAGATAAATATGCCGTAACGGAATTGTTTAGAGAAATTTCCACTAAAATTGCCGATCGTCCGGGCGGATATTTGCGGATTATCAAATTGGGAAACCGTTTGGGAGACAATGCTGAAATGGCGATGATCGAGTTTGTGGATTATAACACGGTTTATAATGTAGACAAACCGGCCAAAAAGAAAACGCGTCGTAGAAGAAAAAAATCTGCTAAAACGACCGAACCGGCTGCTGAAACCAATACGGCTACCGAAGAAAAAACAGAAGATTAAAAATTTAAATTTTATTTACGATAAAAGAAGCGCTTGTCGTTGGCAAGCGTTTTTTTATTTTGTAATTTTACCTAAAATTTTTTTGATATGAGTGCAATTGTTGATATTACAGCCAGACAAATATTCGATTCCCGTGGCAATCCCACGGTTGAAGTCGATGTGATAACCGAATTAGGCATTTTGGGACGTGCCGCCGTACCTTCAGGTGCTTCAACAGGCGAATTGGAAGCTGTTGAATTGCGGGATAATGGTTCCGGTTACATGGGAAAATCCGTTTTTAAAGCTATTGAAAATGTTAATTCTATCATAGCCGGAGAAATTATTGGGTATGATGTACAAGAACAATTGGCGATAGATCGTACTTTGATAGCCTTGGACGGTACGGAAAATAAATCGAAATTGGGGGCTAATGCCATTCTCGGGGTTTCTTTGGCGGTTGCCAAAGCCGCGGCATTGGAAAGTAACCAGCCCTTATATAAATATATAGGAGGGGCCGGAGCCAAAACTTTACCCGTCCCGATGATGAACATTGTTAACGGGGGGTCGCATTCCGATGCACCAATTGCTTTTCAAGAGTTTATGATTGTGCCGCATGGTGCTGTCAGTTTTAACGAGGCTATGAAAATGGCAACAGAAGTTTTTCATCATTTGAAAGCCATTTTGAAAAAACACGGTTTATCTACAGCTGTTGGTGACGAAGGCGGTTTTGCCCCTGTATTTAAAGGTACGGAAGATGCTATTGAAACCATATTATCGGCTATTAAAACGGCCGGATATAAACCGGGTGACGACATTTCCATAGCCTTGGATGTTGCCGCTTCCGAATTTTATAGGGATGCTATTTATGATTATACCATATTTGAAGGACCTGATGCCGCCAAACGAACGCCTCGTGAACAAGCGGAATATTTGGTGGAATTGGTCAACAAGTATCCTATTATTTCTATTGAAGACGGGATGAGTGAAAATGATTGGGACGGTTGGAAAATCCAACAAGAATTGTTGGGGGATAAAATTCAGTTGGTCGGCGATGATATTTTTGTAACAAATACCAAGATTTTGGAACGCGGTATTAAAGAAGGTATTGCCAATTCCATTTTGATTAAATTGAATCAAATCGGGACTTTGTCAGAGACTCTTGATGCTATTAACATGGCTCATAAAGCCGGTTATACGACTGTGGTTTCACATCGTTCCGGAGAAACCGAAGACACCACAATTGCCGATTTGTCGGTTGCCATGAATACCGGACAAATCAAAACAGGCTCTCTATCCAGAACCGACAGGATGGCCAAATACAATCAATTATTACGTATTGAAGAAGAATTGGGGGTTTATGCGGTTTACCCGGGTATTAAAGCTTTTAAAAGATAGTTAGAACTTCTGTCATTCTGACAGAGTGGGGCACGAGCGACGAGGAATCTCAATTTGATAAAAAGATTTCTCGTCGCTTTGCTTTCTTCATCAGCAAAGCTTTGTCGAAATGACATGTTGCATAAACTTTTTATAATTTTTTACCATAAGCCAAATCGCCGGCATCACCCAACCCCGGGACAATGTAGCCATTATCATTTAATTTTTCGTCAAAATCAGCTATCCACAGTTGGGTATCTCTTGGCAATTTGTCTGCTATATAATCCATACCTTGACGCGAGCCAATAATGGAAATAACATGTAGTTTTTTTGGTTGGCCGTACTGTAATAATTTATTGTAAACAGCAACCAATGATTGTCCGGTTGCAAGCATGGGATCTACCAAAACCAGGACTTTATCTTGAATGCCGGGCGTAGCAATATAATCCACTTGAATGGAAAATTCATGATCGTCGTGGGGATGGTATCTGTAAGCGGAAATAAAGGCATTTTCGGCATCGTCAAAAATACGCAATACGCCCATGTGCAAAGGTAAACCGGCTCGTAAAATAGAAGCCAATACTACTTGGTCATCTAAAATTTTCATGTCTTTGATGCCCAAAGGTGTTATTATACGTTTTGATTTATAGTTTAAAGTTTTACTCAGTTCGTAAGAGAGTATTTCACCCATCCGTTCGATATTGGTGCGAAACCGTAAAGCGTCTTTTTGGATGTCTTTATCTCTGATTTCGGCTATAAATTTGTTGAGAATGGAATTTTGTTTGGATACGTGATTGATGATCATAATTGAAAAGTTTTTCTAAGAAAAAACCCTGGTTACGGAAGTAATCAGGGTTTATAGAATGTTAACGTCTGTTGTTATAAATTTGTAAATAGTAAATCAAAGTTGCCAATGAGCTCAGAGCAGCGACAACATAGGTTCTTGCCGCCCATTTCAATGCATCTGCTACACCGCGACTTTCTTCTTGATCGACAATACCTTTTTCAATTAGCCATTTTTTGGCTCTGCGGCTGGCATCATATTCTACAGGCAATGTAATGAAACTGAAAACAACAGTAGCGGCAAACAGTATGATACCGGCAAGGAGTAATTGCGGAAAGCGGTTGATCAATAAGA
>JALVST010000026.1 GCA_027024205.1 Flavobacteriales bacterium
TCATCAATTCATCAGTTCATCAACTCATCAACATCAATGACGAAAACATCATATAAACCGCAACCAATCATTAAAGTATGAAGCTCTCTTTGAACCACAACTTTCAATCCCGCTCCCCCGATAGTAATCGGCGGCACGGGATGTCGCTAACGCTCCACTTTCAACTACCTTATACTATCCGTCTCAATAAAAATATGTTTTATTTTAGGATTATCAGCCACAATTTTTTCTTTAATATCTTTAATTACAGGTTCAATCTGGCTGACACTTAAATCATCTTTAAAATTGATATTAGCACCCAACAAAATCTCATCCGGTGCTAAATGCATGGTTTTGATATTGCCAAAAGCTTCCAGCTCGGGATATTGTTTTAAAATATTTTCAATAGATACCACTTCATGCTCAACAGCCGACTCACCGATCAATAGACGCTTGGTTTCAACAGCCATAAACAAAGCAACTGCTGATAGCAAAAGGCCTATTAATATGGAAGTCCACGCATCAAAAACCGGATTATTGAAATAATATGTCAGACTAACACCTACCAAAGCAATCAATAAACCGGCAACGGCTGCACCATTTTCAATGATGACCGCTATTGTTACGGCATCTTTACTCTGAGACATTGCCGAGACAAAGCCTTTGGGATATGATTTTCTAAATTCACGCCAAGCAACCCATAAACTTATACCCTCAAAAAGTAAAGAGCCTATTAAAACGGCATAATTCCAATACTTCATTTTTAAAGATGTATCAACCTGATTGTGAAGTTCTCCCAAATGTTTTATCCCTTCGTAAATAGCAACACCACCACCCAAAGCAAATACAAAAATGGAAACCACAAAACTCCAAAAATAGATTTCCATACCGTGTCCGAACGGGTGCATCTTATCCGGTTTTTTTTTGCTACGTTTCATACCCCATAACAACAAAATACCATTAGTTGTATCAATTAATGAATGGATACCTTCGGACAACATAGCCGAACTTCCGGTAAAAAATGAAGCAATAAATTTCATCACCGCAATACCTAAATTTGCCGCCATGGATGCAAAAACAGCCAATTTTGAACCACCTCCTGCCATAAAATTTGATTTTCGGGCTAAATTAATCATTTTTTCTACAATTTTAAGGCATTAATCATATAAAAAAAGTATTTTTGCCGATACTAAATTAATACGCCATCATTAATAAAATGCAGCGGCATAAATTGGAACTTACATACTGCCACGGGTCGGAAAACTACTTCATACTTGTTGATTTTTATACGAGCAAACAGTCTTTTAAAGATGTTGATTTTCATAATTTTACAGTTGATATTGTATTGCAATTGTCTCATTTGAAAATTGACGGCGTTTTATTTCTTTTAGAGTCAGAACATGCCGATGCGCAAATGCGAATCTTTAACCGGGACGGCTCGGAAGCCGAAATGTGTGGTAACGGTTTCAGATGTATAGGCAAAAAATTTTATCAAATCACAGGAAAAACATCTTACCGCATAAAAACTTTAAGCGGTTTGATACACGGCCAAAAGTTAGCTGAAATTTTTCCGGGTATAGATACTTACAGTGTACTGTTCTCCCATGTTAAATTTGATTACGAAGGAAAAACTTTTTTCAATAGGGTTATTCCCGAATTGTCAAACAATATAAAATTTACTACGATTGATATCGGCAATCCGCATATAATAGCACAAGTTACTGAATTTGATACTCCTAAACTTGTAGAAATGGGTCAAAAAGTCAATCGAAATTGTAAACTTTTTCCCAATGGCAATAACGTCAGTTTTTATAAAATTACCGGAGATAATGAGATTTTTGTAATGACTTACGAACGCGGTGTCGGTTTAACGGCATCTTGCGGCACCGCCATGGCCGCGACTTCAGCATTAGCAACCAGAAATAAACAAGTTATTACAGGAAAAATGATCAGTATTTACAGCCCCGGCGGGATGGTTCAATGCTTGACCGGAAAAAACAACAGAAGTTTTTCAATTAAACTATCAGGAAACGCTACATTTATAAGAAAATATAATTTAATATATGACAGTCATAAAAGGAAAATCGTTGATTTTCAACAAATTGTAAAATTTAACAAAGAAATAGATAATTACCAAGCATTCAAGTCACATATAACTATTAACAAAAAAAAATATGCCGAATAACAATTTAAGAGTATTTGAATATCTATCCGATGCTGCTGAGTGGACGCCTTTGGTTAAATTACATAAAACCGTTAATAAATTTCCTCATGCAGACGTTTTCGGAAAACTGGAGTTTACCAATCCGATGGGTTCCGTCAAAGACAGAATCGGACGGCATCTTATCAGAAAAGCCATAGCAGAAGGCAGATTAAAACCGGGAGATACCGTTATTGAAAATTCATCGGGAAATACAGCTATGGGGTTGGCTATGATGGCCGTTGAATATGATTTAAAATGTAAAATTGTGGTTCGTTCGACGACTGCCAAAGCCAAGCTCGACGCATTACGTGCCGTAGGGGCTGAGTTGATTTTGGTCGACCCGTCCTTGCCTCCGGAGCACCCCGATAGCTATAACAGAAAAGTTTATACGATATTAAAACAATATCCGGAATATTTTTTCCCCGACCAGCATAATAATCTCGATAATAATGAAGCGCATTATTTAACTACCGGTCCGGAAATTTGGCAACAAATGTCCGGTAAAATAGATTATGTCGTGGCCGGTATCGGGACCGGAGGCACACTAACTGGAGCGGCCAAATATTTAAAAGAACAAGATACAGGAATTAAAGTGATTGCCGTTGACCCTGTTGGGTCCGTTTTTTACGACTATTTTAAAACCGGAAAATTGGTAAAACCTTCAGGTTATTTAATAGAAGGGCTCGGAGATGAAGAGTTGATTAAATGTGTCGAATTTGCATATATTGATGACATAATCCAAGTTACTAACGAACAAGCGATAAAATATGCACGCCTTTTAGCTAAGCAAGAAGCCATCTTGGCCGGAGGGTCAAGCGGGGCTGCTTTGTATGGGGTTGTCAGTTTATTAGAATCTTTGCCCCTACACAAACCATACCGTATCGTAACCGTTTTTTCCGATTCGGGAAACCGTTACCTCAGTACTATTTATAATGACGATTGGCTACGTAAAAAAGGTATCGATTTGCAAGATGTTTCATAAAAATTGATAAAAATTATTTTTTTAAATAAAATTTTAAATACTTTTGTAAACCTGATTCTCATCCATAATATTAACTAAATAACTCAATTATGACAATTATTATAATACTTCTTTTTGTTTTTGGTTATATCGCAATAGCAACCGAACATAAATTAAAATTGGATAAAACGGTCCCCGCTCTATTAACAGCGGTAATATTGTGGGCATTGTTAGCTATTGGATTTGAAAAAGGTTGGTTTTCCATTATAGACCCCGAAGGTCATGTTTATAATTTTTTGCAAGGTGGTGAAGCCGCTGAAGAAGGTTTTCACAAAACATTAATGCATCACCTGGGTAAAACCGCTGAGATTCTGGTTTTTTTAACCGGTGCCATGACCATTGTCGAAATTATTGATTTACACAGAGGTTTTGAAGTATTGAAAGAATACGTTAAGACCAACAGTAAACGCAAACTCTTATGGATTATCGGTTTTTTGGCCTTTTTCTTATCTGCGGTTATCGATAATTTAACAGCAACCATCGTATTAATTACATTATTGAGAAAACTCGTCAAAGAGCGCAATACCCGTCTTTGGTTTGCCGGTTTAATTGTGATTGCAGCCAATGCCGGAGGGGCATGGTCCCCAATAGGTGACGTTACCACGACCATGCTCTGGATTGCTAAAAAAGTTTCGGCGGCGGGATTGATGGAACATGTTTTTATACCTTCCATTTTAAACTTTGCCATTCCTTTCGGAATAGCTTCGTTTTTACCTGTGTTTAACGGCAGTGTTCGAGGAGAGAAAGAGGATGAAAATTTGGAAGAGGTTGAAAAACTACTCAGTAGTAAAACCATGCTATATTTAGGTCTCGGGATGATTTTATTTGTACCGGTTTTTAAAACCGTTACCCATCTGCCGCCTTATCTCGGAATGATGTTATCATTGGGTATCGTATGGTTGGTTTCCGAATACATTCACCCTGAAGAAGATTTTACCGAAGAACGTAAGCATTTATATTCAGCTCACACGGCACTCTCCCGTATAGAGATGTCAAGTATCTTGTTTTTCTTGGGTATTTTATTGGCAGTAGGTGCTTTGGAAGCAATGGTATACGGTTCTATAAATGGCGTTGAAATGGGCTCTTTACGTTACTTAGCCGAAGTGCTGCAACAAACCTTACCTAATACCGAAATTGTTGTCGTCTTACTGGGTATTCTCTCGGCTATAGTCGATAATGTGCCATTGGTCGCCGCTTCCATGGGAATGTTTGATTATCCTTTGGATCACATCATCTGGCATATGATTGCTTATTCGGCCGGAACCGGAGGTAGTATCTTAATTATCGGTTCAGCTGCCGGTGTCGCCGCCATGGGAATGGAAAAAATAAACTTTTTCTGGTATATGAAAAAAATCACTTGGTTGGCATTTATCGGTTTCATGGCCGGATTTGTCATCTTTTGGTTGGAAAAACTATTTGCCTATTAATACTAAAAAAATCCCGGAAAAATTTCCGGGATTTTTTTTGATAGCAACTTACCGGCGACGTCTTCCGGAAGTCGTATTTAAATCTTTATTATCCGTATTTACAGAAGGACGGTAGTAATAATCATCATTTCCGTTTTCATAATTATCATTGAAATTCTCATCAAAATCAAACTCATCTGAATTATATGAATAATCCGTATATGCAGGCGTGTCACATGAAAAATCATAATTAAATCCCGTATGTTGAACATACGCCGTATGGTGTGTTCTGTGTTTAACAACATAATACCCACGTCTGTTATAACGAATAAACTTATGGCCGATACGTGATACCAATCCCCTGTGATTGTATTTGATAAACACATGGCCGATACGACTTACCTGTCCGTAACGGTTATAATTGATATAAACATTACCGACCCGTCTTATTTTTCCGTACCGGTCCCTCTCAACACGCACACCTCTATAACCGGCGTATTGATAATGCGTACCATGTGCATTAAAATCAAAATCACCGTTTGGAAAAACAAAAAAGATAATGCCGCGTTCTCTGACTTGCACAGGATCTGTTATTCTATGCCAATGACCCGGATAAACCGGATTGGCAAAAAGTCCCGTAAAAATAAATACTGCAAATAATAAAACAACTTTTCTCATAATTTCGGATCTTAAATTAAACTTACGGCTCGTCATATTAATTACAAATAATATGCCATAAAAGTTAAAATGTTGTAAAACAACAAATTAACAAAAAAATTTATAATAGGTTTAACTAAAAATATTATATCAACCGGCAAAATTTATACTGCAAAAAAATATGAATTATCAGCATTAAGTCCGCAAAAATTATTAAATTCGCAAAAAGTAAAAATGTATTAAAATGGCAAGATATGAGCTCAAACTGCCCAAAATGGGCGAAGGTGTTATAGAAGCGACCATAACGGCGTGGGTTAAAGATATAGGAGATACCATTGAAGAAGATGAAACCGTATTGGAAGTGGCTACCGACAAGGTTGATTCGGAAGTTCCCAGTGAAGTATCCGGTATTTTGGTCAAAAAATTTTATGAAGTCAATGATGTTGTCAAGATTGGAGAAGTAGTGGCTATTATTGAAACCGATCAAGAAATAGAAGAAGATGATAATGAAACCACTGTTATTGAAAATCCTGAATTAGCAGGAATTGTTAAGGAAGATGTTGATAATAAAAAAAATATTCCCGCTCAAGAAATTGTTTCTACGGAAACGAGATTTTATACACCACTTGTAAAAAATATAGCAAAAGTTGAAGGTATTTCACAACAGGAACTCAATCAGATACAAGGTACCGGCAAAAACGGACGGGTTACCAAAGATGATATATTGAAATATGTCGCGGACAAAAAAGCTGGTAAAATAACTTCACCAGCAGAAAAAACCGTTGAAAAACAAGATCTTATCACGGAAGGTCACAGTATTACCATTTCCGGTAAAATTCAACCTGTCCAACCGGAATCAACCATATCCGGAGCTCCAAAAATAGCGCAACCACAAGGTATCGTTTTGGATAACGGTGATGAAATTATTGAAATGGACAGAATGCGTAAGTTGATTGCCGAACATATGGTCAATTCCAAACGCATTTCACCACATGTCCAATCTTTTGTTGAAGCAGATGTAACCAAAATAGTCAATTGGCGAAACCGTATTAAAGATGAATTTTTGAAAAAAGAAGGTGAAAAAATTACTTTTACGCCCATTTTTATCTATTTCATTATAAAGGCGATAAAAGATTACCCAATGATAAATATCCAAGTAGATGGCGACAAAATTATCAAAAAGAAACATATCAATATCGGGATGGCCGTGGCTTTACCCAATGGTAATTTGATAGTACCGGTTATCAAAGATGCCGACCGTTTAAGCTTGACCGGTCTAACCAAAGCGGTTAATGATTTGGCCAAAAGAGCCAGGGAAAACAAATTAAAACCCGATGAAATAACCGGAGGTACTTATACCGTTACCAATATAGGTTCGTTTGGTAATATTGCCGGTTCGGCCATTATTAATCAACCGCAAGTGGCCATTATGGCTTTAGGCACCATTCGTAAAATGCCGGCAGTTATAGAAACGGCCGAAGG
>JALVST010000027.1 GCA_027024205.1 Flavobacteriales bacterium
AATGGTATATTTGCTGAGCTTTGCATACCTAAAGATACAAAATCTTTAGGAACGGGGGAAGAAATTCTCCCGTTTTTTTTACAAAAAACAAAAAAAGGCTGCCCTTTTGAGACAGCCTCTTTTTTTTGAGGAAATTTTGATATAATTTGTTCTTTCCCCGGCTCTTTCAATAGATTGGGGGAGTGATATAATTTAAAACTATTGTTAAACTATTAAACCCCAGCGAAAACCGGGGTTATATTTATTGAAGAAAAAAACTTATGCGATTAGCCTTATTTCTTTTCAATGTGTATCGGCATCCAAATAGTCGGGAGTTCCGTCTCCGTCCGTATCATCATTGGTTGGATCTCCGTCTCCGTTTGCATCTTCATCTTTGGTTAATACGCCGTCACCATCGTCATCTTTATCATTAATATTTTTAATACCGTCATTATCGGTATCGTCATCCTGAGGATCTCCGTTGCCATTCACATCTTCATCGATATTTTTGACGGTATCATTATCCAAATCATCATCAACTACAAAAGATTTAAACGAAAAAACCAAAGGAGAATAGGCAGGTATTTTATTGGCTGCTACGTGATAATAAGCCAGTCCCGAAGGCGTAATGAGCATACCGGCACCATATCCCGTAAATGTAAAAGTTCCATCCCCATTGTCCGAGAAAGTGCCATCATTAAAGTAAGGTAAAACTTCTTGCCAGGCTTTGATACTGTAATTCAAATCCAACCAAATGGGCATATTATCAATTTTTTCATCAAAGACTTTATTATTAAGTAAAAAACCTTTGTATGCTACCAAAACTCTATCCATTTTGTGAATGGCTTTATGGTCACCGGCTCTAAATGGAATATAATAAAGGTCATAAACCAAATCGTCAACTTCGGGATCATTGACTTGCAGCGTTTCCAAACCGGGATCATCCCAAAGAGATGTATGCGAACCGGCAGGGTCAATTGTGTCTATGGTAACATTATATTGGGCATCCAAAGTGTAATAATGCGTTTTCATATAAGTTTCAATACTGTCTCTTTCCACATTATTATATTGTTCGGTTCTATCTCTAATTTCAATTTCCGAATTGTTATCATCTTTTTTACAAGAAGAAGACATCAAAAACATTGAAAGGCTAAAAATTGCTAAAACTCTGATTGTCATAAAATTAATATTTAATTCCGGCTTTGTTACTATTAAGAAAAACTTAACTGTATTAAGCGGTTGCAAGATACAAATTTTATTTATTTTTGTATTAAGCTTAACAAAGTTTTAATATTTATGCGGATTGACAAATTTTTGTGGGCGGTCAGATTTTATAAAACTCGTAGTATGGCCGCCAGTGCTATTAAAAAAGGCCATGTAAGGATAAACGGGGTGGTTGCCAAACCGTCAAAAGAAGTATTTGGTGGTGATAAATTGGAAATCAGAAAAAACCAAATCAATTACCAAATCTTGGTATTAAACACGCCTGAAAGCCGGGTCGGGGCCAAACTGGTTCCTCAATATATTAAAGATCAAACGCCGAAAGAGGCCTTTGAAAATTTTGAATTACTCAAACTTGCCAAAAATTATTATCGTAAAAAGGGTACCGGCAGGCCGACCAAAAAAGACAGGAGGGATTTGGATGAGTTTTTGGAATAAACCGAAAATATTAGTTGTCATGTAGCAAGTGAAGTCAGAAGCACTTATTTTTACGGTAGAACGGACAAGGAGTGAGGAAGAATTTAGATTTTGATGCTTCCTGCAACTGCCGGAGCCGGCATGGCAATGACAACCTTAGAAATTAATAAGACAGGGAATAAATAATGAAAGAAAAAAAACAAAATATACCGCCAAAAGCAGTTAAAAAACCACATAAATTAACTAAACACGGAGATGTCAGAATAGACAATTATTATTGGTTACGTGATAGAGATAATCCGGAAGTTATCGATTATCTCAATGAAGAAAACCGCTATTTTGAAGCAAAAACGAAGGCTTACAAATCTCTTGAAAAACGTTTGTTTGAAGAGATGAAAGCCCGTATAAAGCAAGATGATGAATCTGTTCCGGTATACGAAAACGGCTATTATTATCAAACCAAATTTTCAAAAGGAAAAGAATATCCGGTTTACATCCGCCGGAAAGGAAACTTACATGCTCCGGAAGAAATTTTGTTTGATGTCAATCAAATGGCTAAGGGGCATACTTATTACAAATTAACCGGTCTTGAAATCAGCCCCGACAACCGTTATGCCGTTTTTGGAGAAGATACAACTGGAAGACGTCAGTATGTATTGAAAATCAAAGATTTAATAACCGGAGAAATTTCAAATTTAAATATTGAAAATACGACCGGAAGTGCTGTATGGTCCAATGACAACCGGTATTTGTTTTACACCAAAAAACATACCGGGACTTTACGGGCTTACCGGATATACAGGCATCGTTTAGGAGATCATCCGGCAAATGATAAACTGATTTACGAAGAAACAGACGAAACTTTCGATGTTTTTGTAACCAAAAGTAAAAGTAAAAAATATATTTATATCGCTTCATTTAGCACTCTAACCACCGAATATCAATTTTTGGATGCTGATAAACCGGAAGGTAAATTTAAAGTATTTGCCACTCGTCTAAGGGGTGTTGAGTATAATTTGTTTCACAGGGACGGGGAATTTTTTATTTTGACCAATAAGGACAAAGCAGTCAATTTCAAATTGATGACGGCCAAAATTACCAAGACCGAAATGAAATTTTGGCAAGAATACATTTTACATCGTCCTTGTGTAATGATTGAAGATGTTGAAATCTTTGATGATTTTATCATATTGCAAGAACGGGAAGAAGGATTGAATAAACTACGTATTTTAAAGGATTACGACGATTTTTATTTCAATTTTAACGAAGAGACCTACAATATCTATGCTGCATACAATCCCGAGATGAACTCACGTAAATTCAGGTTTATTTACAATTCAATGACCACTCCTTCATCCGTTATTGAATTTGATATAGATAAGCGTGAGAAAAAAGTTTTGAAAGAACAGGAAGTTCCGGATGGTAAATTTGATAAAACAAACTATCGTTCCAAACGGATTTGGGTTACGGCACGTGACGGCGAACGTATTCCCGTTTCGATGGTATGGCACAAAGATACCCGGATGACACATCCCAATCCTTTGTTGTTATATGGCTATGGAGCTTACGGCATTACGGTTGATCCGGGATTTAGCACCAATAGGTTGTCTTTATTAGATAGGGGATTTATTTTTGCCATAGCACACGTTCGTGGCGGGGAATATCTGGGACGCCCGTGGTATGAAGCGGGAAAACTGTTATGCAAGAAAAATACTTTTAACGATTTTGTCGATGTTGCCAAACATTTGATAAGTCAACAAATAACTTCCGAAAAACAGTTATATGCCATGGGTGGCTCTGCCGGTGGTCTGTTAATGGCAGCAGTTATCAATCAAGCACCAGAACTTTTCAATGGTATTGTCGCACAAGTGCCTTTTGTCGATGTGCTTACCACTATGCTTGACGATAGTATTCCGCTGACAACCGGTGAATATGACGAATGGGGAAATCCGGATGACAAAGTTTATTATGATTATATCAAATCCTATTCACCTTATGATAACGTCACATCAAAAGCATATCCCAATCTTTTAGTAACCACAGGCTTACATGATTCTCAAGTGCAATATTGGGAACCGGCCAAATGGGTTGCCAAACTGCGTGAACTGAAAACAGATAACAATCTCTTACTCTTGCATACCGATATGGATAGTGGACACGGCGGCGCATCCGGACGTTTCAAATCCTTAATGGATACCGTACGGGATTTTGCATTTATCATCAATTTAAAGGAAAAAAACTCAAAAAATAGACATGATTAAAAGAATAAACAGATGAAACCGACATGATTAAAATAATCATTAAACACACATCGTAATGATTATTTTAATCATCTAAGGTTACATCTGACCATAATGTTAAAATAAAAAAATAAACAGATGAAAATAGTTTGCGTCGGACGTAATTACGCTCAACATATCGATGAATTAAAAAATGAAAAACCGGCAGAACCGGTATTGTTTATCAAACCTGATTCTGCTATTTTACACAATAAAAATCCGTTGGTTTTACCGGATTTTGCCAACGATTTTCATTATGAAGTGGAACTAATTGTCAAAATCAACAAATTGGGTAAACATATTGAAGAAAAATTTGTCCACCGCTATTACGATGAAATCGGGTTGGGAATAGATATTACGGCAAGAGACCTGCAAAGCCGGTTAAAGGCCAAGGGTTTGCCATGGGAAAAAGCCAAAGCTTTTGATAATTCGGCGGTGGTAAGCCGTGTTTTTCTACCCAAAACTGACTTCCCCGGTATGCAAAATATCCGGTTCAGCTTACAAAAAAACGGCCAAACCGTTCAACAAGGACATACGGCTGACATGCTGTGGCCAATTGATAAACTAATTAGTTATATTTCCCGCTTTTTTACCTTAAAAAAAGGTGATTTAATCTTTACGGGAACGCCCGCAGGTGTCGGTACTATGCAAATAAATGATATTTTTACCGGTTATATAGAAGGACGTGAAATGTTCCGGGTTAAAGTCAAGTAGTTTAGCAGCAATCGGAACGTAGTGACGTCCCGTTGACGAAATTAACGGGATGTATTGAAACCGTCTTCATCAAAGTATGAAATATGCTTTGAAACGAAACAAATCCTCATTTCCTCAAACCATTTCCCATAAAAAGATTAAATTTGCTTGATGATACTGGTTTACACATATAAGATAACTCCGCGACTGAATTATATTTTCAGGCATTTGTTTAACAATTTGATGCTCAAAGAGGTCAAATTTACGACCAAAATCGAGGAATTTATAGCTTATAACGGTCCCAAATTTTCTTATGCTCCGCAAGCCTTGGGCGGCGAATTTCATATCCAATCACACCCTATTTTGTTTCAACAAGGTATTAAACATCATGAAATAAAATTCGGTTTTTGGGATACCACGCCGGTTTTTTTTGAAGTGCCTAACTCTACTATCCCGTTTGATTTGTTTGCTGCCAGTTTTTATTTACTATCCCGGTACGAAGAATATTTACCGCATCTGTTGGATCAGCATGAGCGTTATTCATATAAAAACAGTATTTTGATGCATCACAGCATGATACTGAAACCGGTAGTGGAGATATGGGTCGAGAAATTTAAACTGGCTTTGCAAAACCGGTTCCCTAATCTGGAATTTGAGGAACGTCAATTTTATTTCGAAACCTTAATAAATGTCAGTATGGCCCGATTGTACCAAGGTAAGTCTTTTTTAAGATTTCTCCTCGGTGGTTTTGACGACTTGTTTCATGTCAGATTGCGAAAATTTTGGTTGCGCAACCTTGTGTATTTAACCGGAAAAAAAGATCCGTATGATTCTTTTGACCGTATTCTCAAATTAAAAATTAAATATAAACATCCATTGACTTTTTTTCATCTTTTGACCACTTACAGTTTGTTTGACCATAATATTTCCGTTAACAAACATGATTATCAGTCACAAATCAAATTTCTGGCAGACTATACCGATACAGGTCTATTAACGTCTTATTATGCTTTTGACGACGAAGAAATGATTGAACGTGAAATAGATAAATTGGAAAGTATTATCCACAAAAAAGTGGAAAAAGTGCGGGCGCATTTTAACCGTATCAAGATTCCGGCTACTTACCAAATTTATAATGAAGAAGAACTTAAAGCGGATTACTCAATGGGTTACAACCATAAAATAGGTTTTAGAGCCGGGACCTCTATTCCTTTTAAATTTTATGATATAGAAAATGAAACAGAAACACATTTAACTTTGCATCCGGTTAGCATTTCAGATGTTATGCTCAAATTTCAATACAAACTGACTCCCGGAAAAGCCCGGAAAATAATGATAGAACAAGGCGAACTTATACGTCAATACAAAGGGCATTTTTATCCTGTTTTTCATAATTTTATTCTTTCTGACTTAAAAGAATGGAAAGACTGGAATGAATTATATACCGGTACCATAAAACATTTTTCCGATGCTGAAAACCAAGATAACTGATATTTTTTTCGATTTGGACCACACTCTATGGGATTTTGAAGCCAATTCAAAACGTGCTTTTGAAAAATTGCTAAAAAAACATCAAATACCGGTTCAAATCAATGATTTTTTGAAAATTTATGAACCTGTAAACCGTGAATATTGGGAACAATATGCCAAGCAACAAAAAACCAAAACCGAAGTCAAATACAATCGTTTGACAGATACTTTTAAGGCCTTAAATATTGATATATCTCAACAATTGATAGAAATTTTGGCAGATGAATATCTGGATTTTCTAAAACGGGAAAGTATCTTGATGGACGGCGCTTTGGGAATTTTGGATTACCTAAAAAATAAATACCGCTTGCATATTTTAACCAACGGTTTTATCGAAGTGCAAACAGATAAGATGCAATATTCGGGATTGGAACCCTATTTCGAAACGATGATTACAACCGAAGAAACCGGAAAACTCAAACCGCATCCCGATGTATTTAATTATGCCTTGCAAAAAGCGGGTACTTTTGCACATAAAAGTTATATGATAGGCGACAATTTTCAATCTGATATTTTAGGCGCCCGTAATGTTGGTATGCACGCCATTCATTTTGACCCTGAGGGTAAGAATGATATAGATTTTAAAATCATTCCGAAAGTCAAACATTTATTGGAAATCAAAGAGATATTGTAATTTAGGTTAAAAATCAATATTCTTTAAAGATAAAAATCAAAAATAAGACAGGGTTAACATTCTATTGTAAACAAGAACTGTTATTCGCCACAAGATAAGGCCCCATAATATACCGCCAAGAATATCCAAAGGGTAATGTACACCGGTATAGATGCGGCTAAACATAAATAGTAACCACCAAATAATCAACAAATAAATCCACCGGGTTTTATTCCGTAACAGATAAATGCTAAACCAAACAAACAAAGTGGAATTTGAAGCATGTCCGGAAATAAAACTATAATTATGCGGATGTAACAAAGCACGAATATGGTCCGTTAGAACCGGATCTTGTGAAGGACGTAATCTGTGAAAAAAATATTTAATAAAATTGGTCGTTTGATCGCAAATGCCTAAGAATAAAGCCAGTATAAGTATTGAAAATAAAGCTTTTCGCCCTCCTAAATAGTAAAAATAAGCCAGTAAAATAATCAAATATAAAAAAATCCAATTGGATTGATTGGTTACAAACAGCCAAAATGTATCGTAATCAGGATGCCCCAAACGATTAAAAAACTCAAAGATTTGACGGTCCCATTGCAATATCCGGTTCATTATGGTCGTTTAACGGTATTGGTAATTTCTTCTTTTATGTCCATTATTTTTTTGGCATCCTTGATGTCTTTTTTGAGTTTTTCGATGGCTTCGGTATCCAAACCTGCTTTTTGGGTTTCTTTAATCATCTCATTTTTGATATTATTACTAGCATCACGTAATTGACGGATACCTTTACCGAGATTCCGGGCAATTTCCGGTAATTTTTCAGGCCCGAAAACCAGAAGCATTACAAACAATACAAAGAAAATTTCACTATAACTGATAAACAATAACATCGGATTAATTTTTATACAAAGATAGTTATATAAGTTGAAAGTTGAAAGTGATGTTTTTACAAACTCAGGGCGGTTGAATTAGCTGGCAAATACAACATTTATGCTTACAAATTTATAACATAAATTTTTAAGATTATTAAAAACAGGATTTTTTCGGTCTTCTATTTATTGACTATATGTTGTATTTCTTCACTTTGTCAAAATATTACCAATCCTCAATCCTGTGGGCATCAAATTTTAGAAAGATAAACAACAGCAATGTAAATGCCCAAAGTGACGAACCGCCATAACTCAAGAAGGGGAGGGGAATACCTATGGTGGGAAAAAGCCCGATAACCATCAGCATATTTAAGGCGTAATGTGCAAATAAAATCGCAACCAATCCATATCCGACAATACGGGAAAATTTTTGTTTTTGTCTTTCTGCCAAAAAAATCAAACGTATTATTAAAAAAGTATAAAGCAGCACTACGGTCAAAGTGCCGAGAAATCCCCATTGTTCACCAATAACGGTCAGAATCCAGTCGGTATGTTGTTCGGGTATATAATTTCCTTTGGTTTGTGAGCCTTTCAGTAAGCCTTTGCCGTATAATCCGCCTGAACCGATAGCGATTAAAGCTTGCTTTAAGTTGTAACCGGTACCTTTATCGTCCTTTTTTTTACCCAATACAATTTCGATACGATTGCGTTGATGAGGTTTCAAAACTTTGTGAAACACGAATTCAGTACCCAATATGCTCAATAATGAAAGTGTCAAAACAAAAAATGCAGGTAACCAAAATATTTTTTTTACTTTGAGGTAAAACAATAAATTTAAAAGCAAAAAAACAATGCCGCTTACAATCAAGACTTTTTGCTGTCCGAAATAAATGGTAGTGATAAATAATATGGCAACCAAAAGACCTAAAAGGTAGTATGATATACTTAATCCGTCTCTGTAAAAAACTAAAAATAATGACAGGAAAATAATGGCTGAACCTAAGTCGGGTTGTAGTAAAATGAGAAAAACCGGGACAAAAATCAAGACGGTTGCTTGTAAAAGATTTTTTAAATTTGAGATTTTAAAATCCGGTTCTGTCATTAGTTTGGCTAACCCCAATACAGTCAATAGTTTGACAAATTCAGCCGGTTGAATACTAAACCTGCCAAAGCGAAACCAAGATTTGTTCCCATTGATATTGGCGCCGGCAATAAGAACCAGAATAAGAAGTAAGATGCCACCAAGATACAACATGGAAGCATTGTTTTTGATACTTTTTAATGATACAAATCCTATGAAAATAATCAATACATAGCTAAAAGCAAACCAAAGTATTTGTTTGCCGTAAAAACTTTGAAAAATATTGGTATGCGGTTGATTATATGTGGCGGAATAGATACTGATAATGCCAATGAATACCAGCAAATTAAACAGTAAAACACTGATCCAATCGTAATCGAAAATACCTGCTTTTCTACTGTTTCTCATTTTTTTCCGGAGCTTTTTGTTGATAAATAGGTCTTAAATCCGTGTTTAAAACGCGGTTGAGCAAGTCGGTACGGGTAATTTTACCACGCAGATACTTTTCTATCATCAAAGTAGCGATAGGAGCGGCAACAGTTGCCCCGTAACCACCGTTTTCTACAAATACCGTGACGGCGATTTTGGGATGTTTTTTAGGACCGAAGGCCATAAAAATGGAATGGTCAGGCATTTTAACAATTTTGCCCTTAATCCGCGTTTTGTTTTCACTGGTACCGGTTTTACCACACAATTCAATATCCGGCAATTGACTGTACCGGGCTGTTCCTCTTTGGTAAACCGCTGCCATACCGTCAATAATTTGATCAAAATACCGGGCATCAATTTCTGTGTATTTGGGTTTGAGATAAAAACTGTCGATTTCCTTTTGACTGCCGTTTATTCGTCTGATAATGTGAGGGGTATAATAAAACCCTTTATTGGCTATGGCAACCGCTACATTTGCCAATTGAATAGGGGTTGTCAAAACTTCTCCTTGACCGATACCGTTGGAAATAGTATATGTGGCTGTCCAACGGCCGGGACCGTAATAACGGTCATAAAATTTACTGTCCGGAATCAAACCTTTGGAACCGACAGGCAAATCGGTATGTAAATATTGTCCCAAACCGAAACGCGACAAATAGTCGTGCCAAACATCCAGACCTTCAGCCGGTGTCGGGAAATTGTTGATAATTTTTAAATAAGTTTTTGAAAAAAAAGTATTACATGATTTTTCAATTGCCCATGGCAAATGTACTTTTCTACCATTGGCACCGCAATGACAAAACATATGACTGTGTTTACCATAGTTAAAACCATGATTACAAATATAAGCTGTCCACGGTTGGATTACGTTTTCTTGTAAGCCTATCAGACCGTTTAACATTTTAAAAGGGGAACCGGGCGGATATTCCCCTTGTAAGCCACGGTCTAACAACGGATTATTAATTTTATCCCTAAAAAGCTTATTGAAATTTTTTGAACTGTTGCGGCCGCTTAAAAATTCCGGAGGATAACCGGGAGCGGTTACCAATGCTAATATTTCACCGGTTTCAGGTTCAATGGCAATGATTGCGCCGCGTTTGTTTTTCATAAGTGAATCGCCGAATTCTTGCAATTTGATATCTATACTTAATTGCAAATCTTTGCCAACTGCGGATAAGGTATCGAATTTACCGTTTTTGTAACTACCTATTTTCCGGTTAAATTTATCGGTCAAATAATATTTGACCCCCTTTTTTCCACGCAAGATTTTTTCATATGATTTTTCAACACCGGCCTTGCCGATTAAATCGCCCGGTAAATAAAATGGATCTTTTTTGAGTTCATTTTCATTCACCTCACGAATAAACCCTAAAACATTGGCTGCCGATTTTGTATGGTATTTTCTGATAGCTCTTCTCTGAATGAAAAAACCCGGAAATTTGTATATTTTTTCTTGCAATAGCGCAATCTCGTTTTTATAAAGTTTGGGGACGATTAGCGAAGCTTTATTGCGCGAATACATTTTGGCTCGTTGTAAAGCTTTATCAAGAGTTTCTTTACTAATACCGGTATATTTTAGAAATTCGAGCGTATCAAAAGCTTTCATTTGGTTGGGTACAGCCATGATGTCATAAATAGGTAAGTTGCTGACCAACAATTTGTTATTTCGGTCATAAATATAACCTCGTTCCGGAATTACATATTCTTTTTTTACGGCATTCCGCAGTGCCAAATTTTTGTATTCTTTGTCTAATATTTGTAAGTAAAAAAGCCGTCCGGCTATGATAAAGGACGTTAAAAATATCAGGAAAATTATGACGACTGATTTTTGGTTCATCTTTTAGCGGGATTGAAAAATATGATATCAATAAAAATGATAAAAACGGTACTGATTAACGTATTAACAAGGATATTTTTCCATTTGGAGAAAACCAATCCGGCATTGAAAGAATCTAAAAAATATATTGTAATATGTGCCAGTAAAACAAACAATGCAAAATAAATGGTTTTTTGTCCGAACGTTATATTTTTCATATTAATTTCATTTATTTTTTGAGTCGGATTTTTTAACATGATAAAATAAACTTTCCTCAGATAAGTTATCAAAACAGCAGTAGCGGCAAATACGCCTCCCGTGTTTGAAACAATATCCAAAAAAAGACCACTGGCAAAAGCTATTAGCAAATTGGTTGTTTCGTTTTTTGATAGTGGTAAAATCAAAAGAGGATAAATGAAAACCATCGGCATAAAATCGCTGAAAAGCCGGATATGATTAAACCAAATAATTTGTAAAATCAAAAATATTAAAAGTATCAAATAATATTTATCACGCAAATTCATGAGATTATTCGGTTATTTTTAGAGAATCTAATTCGGATTTTAACCGGTTTTTGATGACATATACCGGGCCGAGAGCAGTCATATCCGAAAAACTTTTGATATTTATTTTGTAACTTTTTTGTCCGGTAACCATTCGGTATCCGGTAATATATCCGACAGGAATGCCTTTGGGAAATACGCCCGACATTCCACCGGTTACAATTGTATCACCTTTTTTTACCGGGGCATTTACGGGTAAGTCAATTACTTCAAAATTGTTCGGGTCCTGACCGGGCCATTGCAAAAATCCGGAATAATTGGTATTTTTTAAAGCGACATTTATTTTCAGATTTTTATTTAGTATGGAGATAACTTTGGCATAATGATCCGAGGTTTTTTGTACCACTCCGACAATCCCGTTTGTCGATAAGACTCCGGTTTCCGGTTGAACACCATCCCTTTCTCCTTTATTTATAATCAAGCTATTGTGTTGTAAATTATATTGATTACTGATAACAAAGGCCGGTATATATCGGTATTGTCCAGGTATGGGCTCCGGTATGGTGACGTTGCCGGTTTTCAAGTGTTGCAACTTTTCCAGTAAACGGGCATTTTGATTGATTAAACTGTCGTTATAAGATTGCAATGAAAAATGCTTCTGAACGGAATAAAGCGATTGGTTTATATTACCGGCAAGGGCCGTTTGCAAATTATTTGTTTTCAGCAAAGCGTAATCATGTGCTTTGACGGTTAATATCAATGCAATAATTTCCAGAAAAACAAACAATAGAAAACTTTGTCTAGTGGATAGATATCGTAATAATTTTATCATTTATATCCGCAAATTTTATAATATGCTACGATTTTTATCGCAGTAAAATCGGTTTGTATTTTTTAAAGTATTTCAAAGCTATTCCGGTCCCTCTTACAACAGAACGTAAGGGGTCTTCGGAGATGTAAACCGGCAAATTGGTTTTTGCGGAGATACGTTTGTCCAAGCCGCGTAATAAAGCACCGCCACCGGCCAAATAAATACCGGAATTGTAAATGTCTGCTGACAATTCTGGAGGGGTTTTTGACAAAGTTTCCATAATGGCATCTTCAACCCGTAACAACGATTTGTCAATGGCTTTGGCCACTTCTTTATAGTTGATGATAATTTGTTTCGGTTTGCCAGTCAGTAAGTCACGACCTTGTATGGCGATGTCTTCCGGTGGATTTTCGAGTTCGTCCAAAGCAGAACCAACTTCTATTTTTATACGTTCTGCGGTTTTGACGCCTATATCCAGGTTGTGTTGCGTTCGCATGTAAGATTTGATATCTTCGGTAAATTCATCACCGGCTATTTTGACCGATTTTTCAACCGCAATACCTCCCAAAGCTATGATAGCTATTTCTGTTGTGCCACCACCTATGTCTATAATCATGTTTCCTTTCGGCTTGGTAATATCAACCCCCATCCCTATAGCCGCAGCCATCGGTTCGTGAATCAGATAGACTTCGGTAGCATTGACTTTTTCGGCAGAATCACGAACAGCCCGTTTTTCTACTTCCGTAATCCCAGACGGAATACAAATAATCAATTTTAATTTCGGTTGGAATAATCTGCCCTTTAATGTAGGAATATTCCGGATGAGTTCTTTAATCATCATTTCGGATGCTTCAAAGTCGGCAATAACGCCATCTTTCAAAGGTCTGATGATTTCAATGTTTTGATTAGTTTTACCTTGCATCATAGCCGCTTCGAGACCGACGGCAATCAATTCGTTCTTCCTTGTATCTTTGGCAACGATAGAAGGACTATCGACAACAATTTGATCTTTATGTATGATTAATGTATTGGCTGTGCCTAAATCTATGGCTATTTCTTCGGTTAAAAAATTAAAAAATCCCATTTCTTATTGCTTTGCTCGTTTGTTTGATTTAACTATATCCTTGAAGGCTACAAATTTAAGAAATAAAAAAATGATTTTTGTAATATTTTTTATTTTTTTTCGTCATGTTCAAAAATGTTTTGTAATTTGAATTTTCAATTTTTTATGACAAGTTTTTTTTATGAAAAAGAATTTTTTTGAATTGTTAGAAAGTTTAAAGTTTTCTATCAAATCATTGAAAAGCAATGTATTACGAACCATGTTATCGCTTTTGGGCGTCAGTATCGGCATTTTTTCTATTATCGCTATCTATTCGGCTATCGATGCATTGAATGAAATGGTGATGAGTTCGATGAACAAATTCGGTCAAAATACACTCTATATTACGAGGTTTAGCTTTATGGGACAGTCAAATGTGCCGCGTTGGAAGCGTAAAAATTTTCCTTTTCCTGATTTTGATGAATATAAATTTTTACAAAAGCATTTATCCCGTGAAGATGTTAAAGCCGTTACATTTAGAATATTCATGCCGGCTACCAAGCTAACGGTTCCCGGTGGAGAATCGGTTTCGGGGGCTGAGGTGGTTGCCGACGGAGCCGAGTTTCCCGAAATACAGGAATTGGAGTTTGAATCGGGACGTTTTTTTAACAAAGCTGAAGAAGAACGGGCTGCTCCGGTAGTTGTATTGGGAGCCGATTTAAAGCAGGCACTTTTTGGTGACCGGCCGGCACTGGGCAAAACCGTGAGGATTTACGGTAAAAAAGTTAAAATTATAGGTGTCCTCAAAAAAGAGGGCGAAGGCATAGGTCCCAGCAATGACGGAAGAGCTTATATTCCCAATAGTTTTGCCCGCTCCATTGTGGCACCGTTCAAATCGTTTACGGCCATTATCGTTGTTCCCAAAGCTACTGCAGATATCAATAAACTTACTGATAGAATTACGGTTTTGTTACGACAAAAACGAAAATTAAAACCCGGTGAAATCAACAATTTTTTTGTCAATAATATCAACACGGCCAAGGACCAAGTGGCTAAAATGACCAAGATTTTACGTTTGGGTGGCGGTTTTTTGGCTTTATTTTCATTGTTAATAGGGGCTTTTGGGATAGCCAATATTATGTTTGTCTCGGTTAAAGAACGTACCAATCAAATCGGAATACAGAAAGCTTTGGGCGCTAAAAATTCGTTTATTTTATGGCAATTTTTGTTTGAGTCGATGTTTTTGTCTATGATTGGCGGTGTGTTAGGTATTCTTATGGTTTGGGGTGGAACTTCCGTTGTATCACGACTTTTTGATAATATCCATATCACTTTGACATTTAGTAATGTTCTTTTGGGGTTGATAATTTCATCCGTTATCGGTATTATAGCGGGCTTGTGGCCGGCTTGGAAAGCAGCACGTCTCAATCCGGTTGAAGCCATACGAACAGGTGTTTAAAGTTATTAGTATCAAGTGGGTAAAATCACATTTTTTTGTTAATTGATTTAATCTGAAAATATTTTTTTCAAATACTTGACAAATATGATTCTTTTGTTGTATCTTTGCAAAACAATATCGCGGGATAGAGCAGTAGGTAGCTCGTCGGGCTCATAACCCGAAGGTCGCAGGTTCGAGTCCTGCTCCCGCTACTAAAAAAAACACGCCGGATACTCAGGCGTGTTTTTTTGTTTTAGTATGGAATATTATCATTAATTTTCATTTTCATCGCTGATAATCATAAGTTCGGTACGGCGGTTCATTTGATGTTCTTCTTCTGTACATTTAACTTCGTCTGAACAGTGATTGACTAAGCGGCTTTCACCGAATCCTCTTGCTTTAAGGCGTTTAGGATCTATGCCGTGATCAATCAAATACTGCATGGTAGCTTGGGCACGTCTTTGTGACAATGACATATTGTAAGCTTTGGTATGACGACTATCGGTGTGTGATTCCATGCTGAGTTTGATGTTTGGAAATCTCTTTAACAGCTCGACGATTTTATCTAACTCGGCAGCGGCATCAGGTCTGATATCCCATTTATCCAAATCGAAGTAAATCGGATTCAGTTTCAGTTTGATCAGGTAAACCCGTTGTTTGTTGGGTTTTATCCAGTTAATTGTATCTTTACCCAAATGTTGTTGATAATTGTAACGTTTTGGTAAATAGCCTTGTTTCCTGAATTCAAATTCATAAGAAACTTCTTGTTGTAATAAATTTTCCGGGATTGCAAAATCTACGCAACCGTTTGGTTTGGTGTACATTACGTATTTTTCGTCTGTTCCGTTATGTCCGTATATTTTTACTTCTACACTGTCCAAAGCTTCTTTTGTATTGTAATCCGCTATACAAGCCCGTATTTTTTGTATTTGTTTTAAAATAATATCTTGTTCAATCCTGGATTTACTGAGATTGTAAGTATTTAATTTGATGACAGCGTCTTTATACCCTTTGCGATGCGCCCGAATTTCATATTCTTTTTCGGGGTCTAATAAAAATGTTACCCGGCCGTCAAACAATGAGATTTTTTTTCTGATAAGTTTACCGTTACTGGATAATTCTACCATGGTATTGGGCGTTACAAAACCGTTGTTGTCTTTGGTGTGACCGACAAAATAGATAAAAGGTTTAATCATTTCGTAAGGCCGGAACATATAAATATCATCGTAACCGTGTCCACCCAATCTGTTTGACGAAATAAAACCTTCATCGTGGGCGTCGTTGATGACAAAAGCAAAATCATCTTTTGAACTGTTATATGGAAGTCCCATATTTTTCAGCATAAAAAATTTACCCGATGTTGTGTAAAAAGCAACAAAAATGTCTAAACCGCCCAAGCCGGCATGTCCATCCGAAGAAAAGAATAAATTGCCGTTTTGATCGACGAAAGGAAAGGTCTCCGTTCCTTTGGTATTGATTTTTTTTCCTAAATTTTCGGGTTTGCCTAATGTCCAGTCTTCATTAACTTTTACTTTGTAAATATCTGATTTTCCAAAGGTTCCGGGCATATCGGAAGCAAAATATAAAGTTTTACCGTCTTTACTTAAACAAGGGTGAGCACAGTTGTATTCATCACTGTCAAAATGAACTTCTTCCGGATGCGACCACGTGCCGTCTTGTTGTCTGAAACTACGGAAAATTTTCAGATTATAGTCTCTTAAATTATTTTTCTTTTCGGGATTCATATTGTTGCGGGTAAAAAACATAACCGTATAATCACTGTTAAATGTAGGCGAACTTTCATGAAAATTGGTATTGATAACCGGTGAAATTTTCTCGCCGCCCTTAAAATCATTATCATTGATACGTTTGGCTACTAGTAAATCGGTAAAAGGTAAATTGTCATAAGAAGAACGGCGTTTTCCACCGGCACTGATATTATTGGAAGTATAAACTATTTTGTCATTTTCGTAATATACAGCGCCATATTCGGTAAATTTACTATCAATGGACATACTGTAAAGTTGGGCTTTGATACCTTCGCGTTTTACTTTTTCAACGATATCCAATTCTTTAAAAAATTCTTCGAGCCGTTCGTCACTCATTCCCGATTTTTGTTTATAAATAGTCATCCATTCAACCGATTCGTCATATTTTTTATTTTGACGCAAGGTCATGGCATACCGGTAATAATAAATAGGCTCGTCATCGGTATCATAGACGGCTTTTTCATACCATTTTTCCGCTTCTTCGGGCTGGCTGATCAAGGAATAAGTATCTCCTAATTTTTTGTAAATATATACAGCATTTTTTCTGTCCCGTTTTAAAGCACTTTTATAAGCCTTTATGGCTTGTTGAAATTTGAACAAATCGAATAAACGGTCGGCTGTTTCGGTTTTTTTTGATTGACCGTAACCGGTAACTAGTATTAGAGATGTTATTATTATAAAAAAATGTTTTAATTTCATACGTTAATCTTTTGTTAGTTTTGCAAAAACTTATTTTTCCGCAAATATATACAAATAGAAATTTTTATCCTATTTTTTAATTGATATTTTTATCATTTTTTGTAAAATTAATGTAAAACCAATTTCTTTTTATATAAAATGGTATAAAAACAGAAGTGTTAATAAAATATGTGAATGATATTTAAATTGTAAAGAAAATATCAAAAATTAAAAATTTCCAAGCTGTTATGGTATAAAATACATTCCAGTTCTTCGCGTTTCATTTGATAAATTTCCGTTAGTTTATCTAAGATGTTTTTGATATATGACGGTTCGTTTCGTTTACCGCGATAAGGAGTAGGGGTTAACCAAGGTGCATCCGTTTCCACAACAATGTGATGTGGTTCAATCCGGTTTAAAAAACGGTCTATTTTACCGTTCTTAAAGGTTACCACGCCGCCTATACCTAAATAAAAATTTAAATCAATAGCACGCTTTGCTTGTTCAAAAGTGCCTGTAAAACAATGAAATACGCCCGATAAGCCAGGAGATTTTTCTTGTTCGATGATTTCAAATACTTCGTCAAAAGATTCACGAATATGGATGCTGACCGGTAATTTTCGTTCTTTTGCCCATTGTAATTGGATTTGAAAAGCATCTTGCTGTTGTTTTAAAAAACTTTTGTCCCAATATAAATCCAAACCGATTTCTCCTATGCCGTAATATATGCCGTTGTCGAGTTCTTGCTTGATGATTGACAGTTGTTCTTTATAATTTTCTTTTACCGAGGTGGGATGTAATCCCATTAATGGCAGCATTTCATCAGGGTATTCTTTAACACATTGTTTTAGGGAATCAATACTGTCCACATCGATGTTAGGTAGGACGAATTTTTCGATACCGGTATCTTTTGCCCGTTGGATAACCTGCTCCCGGTCACTGTCAAATTGTGAAACGAATATATGAGTGTGGGTATCTACAATCATGTTTGTTTTTTGGCAAAAATAGGTAATTTTATAAGTTTCTCTAAATGAAATTGTGTATCTTTATTCTCAAAACGAAAAAGTATGTTAAAAAAAATCGTCATTTTTTCAGTTTTGTTTGTGTTGTTTTCGTGTGAAAAGGCTGATAATCATAAAAAAATTGCCGAAGTAAAACGTTTGTCAGAACAATTTCGCCGGCAAATGTCTCCTGATAAAAGAGATCTGATTTTCAGAATAAAGGTGGTTAATAATCAAGGAAAAATTATTTTAAAAGGTGTTACAGATTTGCCGGAATTAAAAGAAAAGTTACCGTTTTTTTTAAAACAAAAAGGTTATGAGGTAATTGATAGTATGCGTCTGTTACCCGAAGAAAGATTTAAAAAAATATTGGGGATTACCAGGTTATCGGTTGCTAATCTGCGGGCCGAACCTAAACATTCCGCCGAGTTGGTCACCCAAACTTTGTTGGGTATGCCGTTGCGTATTTTTGAAAAACAAAACGGGTTTTATCACGTAATGACCCCGGAACATTACTATGCTTGGGTTGATGAAGCCGGAATTGAAGTAATGGATTCCGTCCGAATCAGGAATTGGTTAAAACTACCTAAAATTATCGTAACCGGACACTGTGGCAAAATCTATGATTCTCCGGGACGAAATGCTTGTGTGGTAACTGATTTTGTGTTAAATGATGTATTCGGTTTTGCTGGAATACAGGGGGATTATGCACATGTGGTTTATCCTGACGGGCGTATGGGTTATATAAAGAATGATTTGTATTTGACTTTAAAGGATTTTAAAGAAA
>JALVST010000028.1 GCA_027024205.1 Flavobacteriales bacterium
GATTTTCCATAAATTGAACGGCTACTTCAACATCTTCGTCATCTATATCAATATCCGTTTCTTGTTTTGTATTGTCTGTAACCGTTACGTGGATCTTTTTACCGTTTTTTAATTGAATGACGGTATCATGGTCTATTTTTTCCAATCCGGAACCCGTTTGCTCATCGGAATTATTGGAGTTGCAAGCATTGACAACTAAAATCAAGGTAATTAACATCAAACCGGCATTTAAATATTTCAATGTGGTTTGGACTTTGGTGGTTTTCTTTTTTTGTATCATAATACGGGTTTTTAATATGGATGGTTTATAAAATTGATTGATAAAAGAGATTTGCCGGCTATGAAAATGCTCTTGTAGTAAGCGTTGAAAATAGTCGTTAAAATTGTATTGTTTTAAAACTTGCTTGTCGGCGATAAATTCGTGTACGGCATTGATGTGTTTTTGATACAACCAAATCAACGGATTGAACCAAAATAGGATTTTAAGTATCTCAAAAATGAGTAAATCAAACCAATGTTTTTCGCGGTAATGCACCAATTCGTGTTGCAATACGGGCAAATCTTGGCTTTGAAAAAGCTGTTCGTCTATAAATATATAATGTATAAAACTAAAAGCTTCGCGGTGTTTTTGCAACAAAACAATTTTGGCACCATCTTGATAATCAACAATTTTACTGACTTTTATCAAGCGGAAAATTTGGTATAATTTAAATAAAAACAGAATGCTCATAACTGCAACACCGGCTACATATACATATAATATGTAATGACTGTATCCGGACGCAACTTGTTGCGTCAATTGCGTTTGCACAATATGACTTCCGATAATTACCGGTTGTAATGTTTCTGTAATGGCGGGTTTTTCAAACCAATTGATTTTGACCGCAGGCAATACAAATGACAAAATTCCTGTTGACAATAAATACCAACGGTTCCAGTTAAAAAAACTTTCACGTCGTAAAAAGCGGTCGTAAAATAAGAGAAAAACCGCTTGTATCAATACGACTTGCAAGACATAAAATAACATCACTTTTCTTTTTTGATTTCTTTTAAAATTTCTTCTAATTCTTGCACATCTATGTCTTCATTTTTGGCAAAAAACGAGACCAGATTTTTAAACGAGCCGTCAAAATAATTGTTAATCATTTTGCGCATACTAAACCTAGTGTAATCTTCCTTTTTTACAATGGGAAAATACACAAATCCCCTGCCTACCTGCTCGTGCGCAACAAAACCTTTGGATTCCAATATTCTGATAATGGTAGAAACCGTGGTAATCGCCGGCTTAGGTTCAGGCAAACGGGCTAACACTTCCTTGACACTCGCCTTGTCGAGTTGCCATAAGATTTGAATGATTTGCTCTTCGGCTTTGGTTAGATTTTTCATGAGTTAAAAGTTGAAAGTTGAAAGTTAAAAGTTCATAAAGTTTATAATGTTAAATGGTTGATTAGAAAGTTTTTATTCATTTTTAATACAAAAGGCAAACTGTCTTTTTGTTGTTCATAGGTATCTGTTATCAATGATTTTAAGGCTTTGTTATGAAACATATAATAATACAAAGCACCTTGAATTAAGTTTAACGTCTTTTCGTTATTTTCTTTCCCAAAATCTAAATTTGCAATATCTTTTATTCCCTTAACATATTCTTGTCGTAAATTATATTTCTCTTGGTTAGTTTTGCCGGAATAATTATCAAAAATCGTTTTAAAAACAAAAAACTCTAATAAAGGTTTTCTCTCTACCTGTAAGTCATTTAATCCGTTAGCTCCGGCACAAACACGTCCCAATAAACGCCCATCATCAGTGATTTTAATCAAGTAAAAATAATGTGCGGCAATATCCATTAGGGTATTCATTGTAACGGTATCTTTCTTGTATTTTTGTTGCCAAACATCTCCCAGATTAGTGATTGCTTGCATAAATAAAGTGTCATTTTGCAACAAACTGATCAATTTCTGTTGACGTTTTACACTATCGGTAATTTTTATCAAAATTTTCTTTTTGTTTTTAAAATCCGTAAAATTGGAACTAATATAATCCAACTCTAAAAAATGGGGATTAATTTTTGAAGCGCATTTATGATTTTCCGGTAAACGTTTAACATCAATAAAATAATTGACCTTTTGTTTATAAACACTCGTGTCTAATACAAACA
>JALVST010000029.1 GCA_027024205.1 Flavobacteriales bacterium
AACGAAACAGTTGTGCATATAGAATTAGCCCGTGATTTAAACGATGCCAATATGCGTGCCGCTATCAAAAGATATCAACGGGAACGTGAAAAAGAAAATCGGAAATATAGTGATGAAATCAGAAAAATATTCTTGGAAAACGGTATAAACCGAGAACCTAATGCCGAAGATATCCGCCGGTATCGGTTATGGAAAGAACAAGGGGAAATCAGTATTTATACCGGAGAGGTAATTCCTTTGCATTTATTGTTTGACGGTACACGTTACGATTTTGAACACACTGTACCTAGGAGCCAAAGTTATGATAATTCGTTAGCCAATTTAACCATTGCCGAAAGTCATATTAACAGGGAAATTAAGAAAAACAAATTGCCATCCGAGTTGGATAATTTTAAAGATATCCAGCAACGTTTGGAACCGTGGAAAGAAAAAATAAAAAAATTGGAAAACGAAATAGACAAAGAAATTACAAGAACACGAATATCCGTAACCAAAGAAGAAAAAGACCGGCATATTCAAAACCGGCATTATCTTAAAATGCAAAAAGATTATTGGGAGAAAAAAATACGAAATTTTGAATTAACCGAAATCAATGACAGTTTTAAATATAGCCAACTCAATGATACCCGTCTGATTACCAAATATGCCCGTGCCTATCTCAAAAGTGTATTTCCAGTAGTGCATGTGGTAATGGGCAATATGACGGCAGAGTTTCGCAAACTTTGGGGTGTTCAAGAAAAAGATGAGAAGAAATCACGTAGTAATCATATTCATCATGCTGTCGATGCAACGGTCATTGCCGCAATAACGAGAAATGCTTACAATAAATTAGCCGAAGCGTGGAGAAAAAGAGAAAATGATTTGGAGAAAGAAGCTAAAAAACTGATAGAAGAATCCAAGCCTTGGCCAAGCTTTACCGAAGATATATTAAATCTCCATAAAGACACTTTTATATATCATGATTTTAGAGACCTTTTACCCAAGCATTCCAAAAAGAAAAAACGAAAAAGAGGCGTCATTGAATATCATCCGGTTAAAACTTTACCGGAATGGTTTCAACTGCTAGTGAACAAAGATGTTTACCAACCGGGTAGGGACTTTAAAGTGATTAAAGACAATGGTGAAATTTCCTATGAAATTCCCAAATATTTGGAAGGCGATACGGCTCGCGGTGTCTTACACAGGGAAAGCATTTACGGCGCCATTGCACAAAAAGATGATAAAGGGCACATCATCAAGGATAAAAACGGAGAAATTAAAGTGGATTATGTTATCCGTAAGGCTGTGGATGATTTAAGCCAATCGGATGCTGAAAAAATTGTGGATCCGGTTGTTCGCAAAATTATACTGAATGATTTGAAAAGAAAAGCCGAATTGATAAAGAAAAAAGATAATATCAATAAAGCTTTAAGAAATACTACCGAGGAAAAAGAAGCGGAATTGTTAAAAGAAAAAGAACAATTGGAAACAGAATTAAACCAATTATTCCGCTTACCGACCAAAAAAGGCGGTTTTATTCCTATCAGAAAAGTGCGTATTAAAACACGGATAAAAGAACCATTACCGGAATTTAAAAAACACAGGGACCTTTCTATAAAACCGTATAAACAATGGATACATGTTGAAAACAAAGAAAATTACGCCCTGGCTTTTTATGAAGGAACAGATAAAAAAGGACAACTTCAAAGGGATTATGAAATCATTAAAAATATAGAAGCCGCCACTTATTTTAAACGCTCAAACTATCAATACCGTCAAAATTACGAATTCGTTCCTGAAACTAAAAAGGGCTTGCCGTTAAAATACATCTTAAAAAAGGGAATGAGTGTGTTGTTTTATAAAGATGCGTCGGATGAATTAAAGGAATTATCAAAAGAAGAGTTGGTAAAAAGATTATATGTTATCACTCAAATGCGAAAAGACGGTAATATTTATTTCATTCCAAGTCAATTAGCTGGCGAAATGACAGATTTAAAAAAAACAGCTCAAAGCAAGTTGACTTTCGGTTCTGATATGCTTCTAATATCTAGAAAAAGGTGGAATTTTATTGTTAATAATGTTGATTTTAAAATTTCAACTGATGGTAAAATAGAGTTTTATGATTAAAATCGTTCATTGACAATATTATGACGAACTTGCACGTATAAGCACTAAAAGTTGTGGTTTGATTAAAATCGTTCATTGACAATATTTATCTGTGTTATACGTCATCATTAACATTAGTTGTGGTTTGATTAAAATCGTTCATTGACAATATTTTTTGAACCCTTTGAGATAGTTGTAGAATGGTTGTGGTTTGATTAAAATCGTTCATTGACAATATTTGATGTCGATTGGACAAATACCACGTTTGGTTGTGGTTTGATTAAAATCGTTCATTGACAATATTCGGTGTTCAATCAGGTGCATTGGGTTATTAGTTGTGGTTTGATTAAAATCGTTCATTGACAATATTAACAAAATTTTGAAGTATAAGGAAACAGGCGTTGTGGTTTGATTAAAATCGTTCATTGACAATATTATACGGCTTTAAACAGACCACAGCCAAGCAGTTGTGGTTTGATTAAAATCGTTCATTGACAATATTCGTTCTTGCTTATAGACGGAATTGCCTGAGTTGTGGTTTGATTAAAATCGTTCATTGACAATATTCGGCACATTTCGGCTTGTCAATCAAAGACCGTTGTGGTTTGATTAAAATCGTTCATTGACAATATTTTTTAGTTGTGCTGTTTTTTTTAGGTAGGGGTTGTGGTTTGATTAAAATCGTTCATTGACAATATTTTTTGAACCCTTTGAGATAGTTGTAGAATGGTTGTGGTTTGATTAAAATCGTTCATTGACAATATTTTTCTTTGCAAAAGGGTCAGCACCTAACCAGTTGTGGTTTGATTAAAATCGTTCATTGACAATATTCCGCAACTACTAAATAATAATGCTGTTAAGTTGTGGTTTGATTAAAATCGTTCATTGACAATATTCCCGGAACGGCTATATCGAAACACAAATAAGTTGTGGTTTGATTAAAATCGTTCATTGACAATATTACAACAAGGTTATTAAAAATAAAAAAGCTAGTTGTGGTTTGATTAAAATCGTTCATTGACAATATTAACGGACAGAGATGTTTTGCCTTTGAACAGTTGTGGTTTGATTAAAATCGTTCATTGACAATATTGCGATAATACTTGATTCCATGTGGTCTAAGTTGTGGTTTGATTAAAATCGTTCATTGACAATATTTTAATTATAGCTGATATACCTTATAACATTGTTGTGGTTTGATTAAAATCGTTCATTGACAATATTTGAGCCAACACTAATCGAATTTGATATAAGGTTGTGGTTTGATTAAAATCGTTCATTGACAATATTACTTATTCCATAGTGGTCAGGAAGAAGATGGTTGTGGTTTGATTAAAATCGTTCATTGACAATATTCATCGGAGTTGATTGTTACCGTTTGAGCCGGGTTGTGGTTTGATTAAAATCGTTCATTGACAATATTCAAAGATAGTGTAGGCGGTAACATTTTGATGTTGTGGTTTGATTAAAATCGTTCATTGACAATATTTCCGCCTTTTGTTCGTCAATATCTACCTGTGTTGTGGTTTGATTAAAATCGTTCATTGACAATATTTGATAGCCTTATTATCTGTAATAGCAACATGTTGTGGTTTGATTAAAATCGTTCATTGACAATATTACAAAAAATACAAAGTCAAAACGGTTGAAAGTTGTGGTTTGATTAAAATCGTTCATTGACAATATTGTTGCTCCTGTTACTCCTGAAGGTTGTTTAGTTGTGGTTTGATTAAAATCGTTCATTGACAATATTGGTAAAGAAACTTTACACAATAATAATATGTTGTGGTTTGATTAAAATCGTTCATTGACAATATTCTTTGGCAATACAAAGGAAAGTAAGCTTGGTTGTGGTTTGATTAAAATCGTTCATTGACAATATTTAGTAGCGGATTGTATAAACGGTAATGCAGGTTGTGGTTTGATTAAAATCGTTCATTGACAATATTTGGTAGAGAGGATATTTATTTGGCTCACAGTTGTGGTTTGATTAAAATCGTTCATTGACAATATTGCAAGTAATTTGATGACTGCTTATATTAGGTTGTGGTTTGATTAAAATCGTTCATTGACAATATTTGTATTTGTGGTTATGTGGCGAAACATCAGTTGTGGTTTGATTAAAATCGTTCATTGACAATATTAGTTGATGAAATATTTAGAACTGATGCAGGTTGTGGTTTGATTAAAATCGTTCATTGACAATATTCAAATAAACGTAACCCGTTTGTAAGAGATAGTTGTGGTTTGATTAAAATCGTTCATTGACAATATTTTGGAAATATTGTTAATGAATTTGCAGACGGTTGTGGTTTGATTAAAATCGTTCATTGACAATATTAGCGTCGCTTTTGCCCGCTGATATTGAAGTGTTTAACTAAAAATATTGTCAATCAAAAATGCTTCTTTAAGCGCCTGATAAACGCTTATTGAAGCATTTTTTTTGTTTCTAAAACAATTCTAATTGCAATGGCGGTGGCTTTGGTGGTTCTTCGTCTTTGCCCCAAAAATTCTTTATCATACCAAACTGCTTGTCGGTTACCCGCAAAATACTGACTTTGCCTTTGGGCGGTATAAACGATGCCACTCTTTTTTCGTGCACATCGGCACTTTCACTACTGGCACAATGCCGGATATAAACCGAAAATTGCATCATGTCAAATCCGTCTTTAAGTAAGCGTTTCCTGAAATTCGCCGCATTTTTACGGTCTCGTTTGGTCTCAACCGGTAAATCAAAAAATACAAAAACCCACATGATACGGTAAGCATTTAGTTCCATAGGCCGGGATAATTTATTTTTCTGCGTGTGCCGGCAAAACACTGTTGCAACGATGACGCTACCCGTTGCAAACCAACCATTAACGGGCTTTTATAACTGTCAAAATATACGGTTTCCGTGGTGATATTAATCAATGCAGATTTGATTTCCGTCGTCAGCTCCTGCGTATCATATTGTTTTATCAAAGCCAGAACTTTGGCATCGACTAAGGGACGGAATGGTTCCATAATATCGTCGGCCAGAGCATAAGCATTGTACCGGTTACGATGATGAATACCAAAGGTATTGAGCAGTCCGCTGCCGGCCAAGGCCCTTGCTACAGCCGCCCGCAAAATGGTATAGCCGTAATTTAAAAACAAATTGGGAAAGCCGCCATGGCGGTCCCTCACAAATGGAAAATCAAACAAATGTTTCCAGTAATACGCCGCTGCCATTGCTTCGCGGTTGGTTGTATCGCCACTCAATACTTTGGAAGCGTGAAATCGCAGGGGATGACCGGTTCTTCCGAGCCTGTCTAACAAAGCTGCTTGGTTTAGAATTTTTTTCTTAACTGTTTGCTGCCACAACTGTTTTTTGAGTGGTTTGCTAGCTTTAATTTGATTGGCAAATATCTCTTGTTGTGTATGGTGGCTGTCCAAATTGAGCAACATGGAGACCGGTAAATGTTTTTCGTTGCAAAAGATAACCGCTACATTGTTGTCAATCAATTTATTTAATGCCGGAATACTGATATAGGTTTGTTGATTTTCAATCACGACAAATCCCAAATCTTCAATGGGAATATTGCCGGTTCTTTCGTCCGTTTCTATCACTAACTGTTCGTAACGAGTCGTGATACGGGCTTTATGACCGATAAAAATACTTCTTTTGAGCATAATAGTACGTTTTTTTAAAGTATTTGATAAATTTCAATTTTTATACCAATTTATCTCAAAATATTGATAGTCAGTATAATTATAGGTAACAATTTAAAATATTAAAAATTTTTAAGAAAAAAAAACAAATTTTTCATTCAAAACAGCCGGTAGTCATAATAGATGCCTATCCAAATCCGTTTAAGTTTTATTAATAATTGCAATTGTCTAAAAATAAACTTAACTTTGAAAGGCTTAATTAATACAACATCAATTGCAAGCTCCGGTTAATTGTAATTTGATATACACAAAATATTAAAAATCATATTGTTATGAGAAAATCAATTTTATTTTACGTTTTGCTTTTATTGTTTTCAGGTTTAATACTAACAGGATGTAAAATAGATAAAGAAGAAGAAGATCAAGGCGCGTTTATTGTAACCGTTACCCTTGACGGTAATCCCGTTCAGGGAGCGAATGTAGAGATTTTTGATGAGGTAAATGAAATATCATTAGATATAAAACAAACGTCTTCTAGCGGTTTGGTTTATTTTGACAATTTGGATCCCGGAGTGTATTCGTTTGAATGTGATTATGAAGACGCTCAAAATAATTTTTATACGGGAAGTTCCGATTTAATTAGATTAATACCCGGAGCAACCATGAAAATTACTATTGAATTGCACCTTGATGTAAACCGGTCTATTTTATATTAAAGATTGGTTTAATTTGTTTAAATTTGCGACACTCTTAAAACTTACAGTTATGGCAAAAACAAAATTAGTTTGGAAAGGCAATATGCAATTTGATGCTTACAGTGCCGGACAAGATGAACCGATACATATTGAAGCGGAAGAAAAATTCGGCGGTATCGGTTACGGATATCAACCTAAACCATTGATGTTGGTATCCCTTGGCGGTTGTACGGCTTTGGATGTCGCTTCCTTGATGAAAAAAATGCGAATAGATATCAACGTTTCAGATTTTACGGTTGATGTTGATGCCCACATGACCGAAGAACATCCCAAATATTTTGACAAAGTTCATGTAACTTACACTTTTAAAGGCAAAAATTTGAACCGCGAAAAATTAACCAAATGCGTAACTTTATCAGAAGGGCGTTATTGCGGCGTATATAAAATGTTCAGAAGTTTTGCCGAAGTGACCTACGAAATCAATTTTATTGAAGCGTAATTTTTTCATAATGTTTGTCGGGATGCTGCTTCATATTTTGCATGTCATTTTAAGTGAGTGACCCGGGAGTGAGAGCCTGTTCCGATATGACAGAAGCGAGAAGAAATTTAATTTTATTACGAAAACCGGATTTAAATTATAGATTTTTTCGGTGGTTCACTTCCTGCCGAGAATAAAGTTTTATCGGAATGATAGATGATTTGTCATTACGGACGAACCCTGAGAGAAGGAATCTTATTTTAATTTCAGATTATTATTTGAGTTTTTTTTGTATTTTTATCACAAAATTATTTTATGGAAGACATTAAATCTTACCTGACCGGGCAGAGACAACGCTTGTTGGACGAATTGTTTGCATTGTTGCGTATTCCTTCGGTAAGTGCCGACCCTGCTTATGTTGCCGATGTTGAAGCGGCAGCTAATTTTATCAAAGAAGAAATGCAAAAAATAGGTTTGGATAATGTTTCTGTTGAGGAGACACCCGGTTATCCGATTGTTTACGGTGAAAAAATAATAGATCTTTCATTTCCGACGGTTCTCGTTTACGGCCATTATGATGTCCAACCTCCAGATCCGCTAGAATTATGGGAATCCGACCCTTTTGATCCGGTCATCAAAAAAACGGCAATTCATCCGGATGGAGCCATTTTTGCGCGCGGTGCTTCCGATGATAAAGGTCAAATGTTTATGCATTTAAAAGCTGTGGAATTTTTATTAAAACAAAATAAATTGCCGGTAAATGTCAAGTTTATGATTGAAGGAGAAGAAGAAGTGGGATCGCCCAGTTTATCGTGGTATGTTGCTCGTAATCACGACAAATTGAAAAATGATGTTATTATCATTTCCGATACAGGTATGGTTTCAAATGATATTCCCGCCATTACGACCGGATTACGGGGATTAACTTTTGTGGAAGTGGCGGTTACGGGACCTAACCGTGATTTGCATTCGGGACTTTACGGTGGCGCTGTTGCCAATCCTATCAATATTTTAGCTAAAATGATAGCCGCTTTGACCGATGAAAAAAACAAGATAACGATTCCCGGTTTTTATGATAAGGTCAAAGAATTGTCTGCAGAAGAAAGAGAGGCCATGGCCAAAACGCCTTTTGATTTGGAACAATATAAAAAAGAATTGGGTATTGATGCCGTTTACGGCGAAGAAGGTTATACAACTCTTGAGCGACAAAGTATTCGTCCCAGTTTGGATGTCAACGGTATTTGGGGCGGTTATACCGGCGAAGGAGCCAAGACGATTATACCGTCAAAAGCTTATGCTAAAATCAGTATGCGGTTAGTGCCGGATCAAGATCCCGATGAAATTGCCGGTTTGTTTGAAAAATATTTTACCCGGTTAGCTCCGGATGCAGTTAAAGTCAATGTATCCAAATTGCATGGAGGCTATCCGTATGTGACCCCTACGGACAGCCCCGGGTATAAAGCGGCAGCCAAAGCCATGAAACAGGCTTTTGGCAGGGAACCGTTACCGATTTATTCCGGTGGAAGTATCCCTATCGTGCCTTTGTTTGAAAAAGAATTGGGTAGTAAATCCATTTTGATGGGATTCGGTTTAAACTCCGATGCCATCCATTCGCCCAATGAACATTACGGTGTGTTTAATTATTTTAAAGGCATCGAAACAATTTCTTATTTTTATGATTTTTATAAAGAACAAGTAACTTAAAAAAACTACTAGATTATGACTATACTTGATGCTTATGAAAACGCAGAATTCAGAAACAGGATTTCGGTACTGGCTACTTTGGTCAAACTTTCTCTTGCCGATGGCGTTTTAGACGAAAACGAAATGAAAATTATTACCAAAGTGGCAAGGGATTACGGATTAATTGACCAGGACCAAATTTTATATATCATCAAAAATTATGATAAATATTCTATTGAACCGGCTTATAATTACGACGAACGTATAGAGGAATTATACAATCTCACTAAAATCATTTATGCCGACGGCAATATTGATGAAAAAGAGTTAAAAATCTTAAAAAATGCTATTGTCGCTTTGGGTTTTCCTTCTAAAAATTCGGATAAAATTTTTGAAACGGCTGTCGGCTTGATAGCTGACAATGCGGATTTGGAAACGTTTAGTAAAGCTATTAAAAAAGTTAATAAATAATATTAATTGGCATATTAAAAAATCCCCGTAAAGAATGCGGGGATTTTTTATTGTAAAGTTTATTATTTTGAATAAAAATAATCGAAATCCCGAAGACTTTTGTAGTATTCGATAACCGCTTTATAATCACTGAATTTGGTATCTCCGGTATGTTCTTTGAGTTTTTTATACAATTCTTTACGCCAAGCTTTTACGGTATTTTCATTTACTTTATTTTTTCTGACATATTCAGATTGGGACAGACCTTTGGCAATACTTTCCCAAACATCTAAAATTTCGATTTTATGAATACCGTATTTTTCTTTTATAAATTCTCTGAAATCGGTTCTTTTTGCCTCATAATCCTGACTTTGTTCCTTTTGAAATAAAGAAGCATTTAGTTTTTCGATTTTTTGAAGCAATTGTTTGAGTTCTTGTTGTTGTGCTACATATTTTTTATGAGATTTTAAGATAAAAAACAGTCCGACAAAAATTAATCCCGTAAGAAATAACACGCCGTAAAATAGTCTTTGTTTTTGTCTTTTCTCTCGCAAAAGTTCTTGTTGTTCCGCCTTCATACGCGTTCGCAATAACATATTTTGGTATTTGGTTTCTGTTCCCGAAAGGATTCTCAATCTGCGTTTATTGATGGAATCGGAAAATTTGAGATGAAGCCGGAGGTATTTAAAAGCTTGTTCGTAATCATTTTTAGCTAAAAAAATGTCTGATAACAATTTATAATAAGAGCTTTTATGTCTTATATTAAATTTTTGTTTTATCGTATTATTTGCGGTTAAATCCAATAATATTTGGTAAGCCTTATCATATTTTTTTAATGCCGTTAAAATTTTTGCCAGTGTGATTTTTGCCGTTATCAGTTTATCTATAATTTTATGTTTTTCTGCTACTTCGATAGCTTTTTGTACACTCTCCAAAGCTTTATCAAACTGTTTGGTTTGTAAATACACTTTGGCAATGTTATTGTAAATACTACTGATAAAAGTGTTGTTGTTGGTTTTTTTAAAAAAATCCAGAGCAATAGAGTCGTGATAAAGCGCTTTTTCCGGTTCTTTTAATTTTTCGTAAACAACCCCTAAGGCATGGTGGTTTGATATGTTGTAAACTTTAAATTTAATTTTAGCCGAATCTTTCAGAGCTTTTATAAAATACTTTTCGGCCGTTTTGTAGTCTCCGGTAGCAAAATATTTCCAACCCAAAATATTGTTAAAAAAACTGATTCTTTCGTAATCGTGGATTTTATATGCCAAATTGACGGTTTTAATATGATAAACATCGGCTAAGCTGTCTTGATGCATATTCATATACAGGCGTGCCATGTTGGCATATAAGTTAATTAAAATCTTTTGTAAATCTTTGTGGCTAATCGTATCGTGTTTTTTAATAAGTGACATAGCATATTTATAATTTTTCAACGCTTCGTCATACCGGTCTATTCTGTTGAGGATTCTACCTTGAAGTATAGCGGCTCTTATAGAACCTAACGGATAATTTATTTTTTTACAATAATTTTTTAACTTTTCCGTCTCATCAATAGCTTTTTCAAATTCACTTTGACGAAAATATAATTTCGATTTTATCAATCTTGTTTTAAAATAAAGTTTTTGTAATTTTTTTTGGTCTTGCAAAAAGGCAGTGAGTTTGTCTATATATTGATGCTTGATTTGAGCGTTACAATTGCATTTATACAAAACATTGACCAAACTGTCAAAAATTTTTTCTTTTTGAAGAATATTTCCGGTTGATTTTATTTCTTGTAAATAATGGTCCAGCTTATTTTGTTGGGCATTTGAGAGGAAATAAAATCCTGTGACAAATGTCAAAATCCAAAATTTTGATAACATAAACGGTTGTTAATTAAGAACTTCAAAAGTAACAAATATCAAAAAATTAAAAAAGAAAAGTGTCTTGTTTTTTTATTCCGGGTTAAATATTATCTGTTTGCCAACTGTCATAAACGATATAAGATTTTGTCAGACTCAAAAATTTTTCCTTATAAATATTTGCTCTGGGGAACAATTGTTTCAATTCTTTTTTTGAAAGAAGTCTGACGGAATTAATTATTTCTATAGCTTTTTGTTTATCCCAGATTTTTTTATTCCAACCTATTTCAAAATTTTTAAGGAGGAAAATTTGTATTCGTATTGGCAGAAATTGAAAAAAAGGAAAAAGGAAATGGGGTTCAATAGGAAAATAGCGATTGGGCGTTAGTACAAAATATCTTTTACCCACTAGCTTCACTTCTAGTTTTTTTTCAGGTTTTCAGCCTAATGAGAAAGCTGTGTTTGTTTACTTTTTATAAATTTTTTAAAATGTAAAAAATTTTTTTTAGTTGTTATTTTGTCGTTTACCGGTTTTTTCTTTTTAGGAACCAATTTATCCAAACTGTCGGATATTTGTTTGAGTTCGGCGTGGATACCGGCGTAAATTTTGGCCAATTCTTCGGGGTGACGGCTGTAATAACCGGTTGTTTTTTTTAATTGAAGACTGTCAATTTGGTATTTTTTATAAATCAATAGCAGGATATCGTTTTGGGATACGGAATCTTTTTGAGGGTATTTTTCCCGGATTAATCCGGCTAAAATAATTTCTTTTAAAATTTGCTTGTAAGTTTGCTTGGGGATCAGTTTGTCATTCGGTTTATTGCAAGACCAAAAAACTATTAAGATGGTAAATAATATTACGGTTATTTGTTTCATGCTTATGCATTTTTGCTAAATCGCATTTTTAATACCCCCCAAACGGCTTCGGATATAATTCTGCCGTGCATTTTTGATTTTCCTTTGATTCTATCGGTAAAGATAATGGGAATTTCTTTGATTGCAAAGCCTTTTTTCCAAGCTTTGTATTTCATTTCTATTTGAAAAGCATAACCGACAAATTTTATTTTATCAAAATCAAAACTTTGTAAAACTTCTTTTTTGTATCCTACAAAACCGGCAGTCGTATCTTTGACGGGAATGCCGGTGACCATTCTGACATAAACGGAAGCAAAATATGATAAGATAATACGTTTCAAATCCCAATTGACTACATTGATACGACCTTTGAGATACCGGGAACCAATGCTAACATCGGCTTCATTTTTTTCTAAAACTTTCAGTAATTCGACCAGTTTGTGCGGTGGATGAGAAAAATCGGCATCCATTTCAAATATATAATCGTACGGCTGTTGCAAAGTCCATTTAAATCCGGCAATATAAGCTTTTCCCAAGCCTTCTTTTTCGGGCCGTTCTAATAAAAAAAGCCTACCGGGATATACTTTTTGTAATTGTTGTACAATTTGACCGGTACCGTCAGGTGAATTGTCATCGACAACCAAAATATCAAAATGCCTTTCCAATTTAAAGACCCGGTTGATGATATCTTCAATATTTTCTTTTTCGTTGTAAGTGGGGATAATTACAAGGGCTTTGGATTTATTCATAGATTATTTTAACGGTTGTGATGTCATATATTTTAAAAAAAAATTGAAATTACTTTCCATGGTCATTTCAAATGCATAAAAACTAAAAAAAAACAGACTCTTAGGCAACATATATTTATTAATAGGCTTTTTGATCACCTCTGAAAATATTAAAAACGGTAAATAAAATTATCTTGATATCAAGCCACAATGACCAGTTTTCAATATAAAACAAATCGTATTCCAGCCGGTTGATGATATCTTCATCCGTTTTGACTTCGCCGCGATATCCTTTGACTTGGGCTAAGCCTGTGATTCCCGGTTTGATATGATGCCGTTTCATAAATTTGTCTAATTTTTTTAAAAAACGCTCATTTTCTTTAATCATATGCGGCCGGGGACCTACTACGGACATTTCTCCTTTAAATACGTTAAAAAATTGCGGTAGTTCATCTATACTGGTTTTCCTCAATAATTTTCCTATTTTGGTAATCCTGTTGTCATTTTTACTGACTTGTTTAATATGAGCCAAACTGTTGGGATGCATGGATCTGTATTTGTAACAGTTAAAAGGTTGATAATTAATACCATTGCGTTTTTGTTTAAAGAATACCGGACCTTTTGACTCCAATTTTATTAAAAAACCTATAATAGGTGTCAGCCATGATAAGATGCAAACGATAATACAACTTGAAAAAATAATATCAAATAATCGTTTGATAACTTTGTTTACAGGTTTGTCAAGCGGCGACTTATTGAGTGATAAAACCGGATAATAGTCAAAATAATCCACTTTGAGCTGCTTGCCGAGAATTTCTTTGTTATCGGGGATAAATTTAACGTTAATAAAATGATTGTCGGCATAATTGATGATGTCTTTTATCTGTTCGTTAGAACATTCTTTTAAGGAACAAAAAATAACATCTACCGGGTTTTGGTCTAAATAGGCTTTTAAATCTTCGTAATTACTTTTTATGTCTTTGCTGTCTCCTTGACCGAAAAAACTGTCGAATCGAAAACCGTAATCGACACGTGTTTTCAAAATATTTCTAAATTTTATAGTTTCTTCATTGTAACCGACAATGATGAATGTCCGGTTATTTCCGCCTTTGGCTCTATAATATTTTAATAAAATATAAATGAAAAACTTTAAAATAAAGAGAGAGATATTGAGTAGAAATAAATTTTTGAGTAGAAACCTGTCTGATGTGTGAATAGTTAAAAAATGAAAGAAACTTATAAAAAATAAATCGAAAACAATGGCTTGTTTAAGGGTTTTACTGATGATTTCGGCCGGTTTTGTATTACGGTAAACTTCATAAAATTTGGTAAAGTAACTGATTGTAAACCAAACAACTTCAAGTACAATAAAAAGTAATAGCGGTTGTTTAAACTCAAAACTGTTGACAAACAAAAAAATCAATAAACTATCTAAAAAGTAGATAGAAGGTAAAATCAAGAAGGAATATCTATGTGTTTTTTTTCTTATCATCTTTTTATAAATCTATCAAAATTTTTGTGTTCCGTATTATATAATTCCCGGTCGGATAGCGATTTAAAATATTCAAAGGTCCGTATCATTCCGGTTTTTCGGTCCACTTTCGGCTGCCAATTTAATATTTTTTTTGCTTTTGTAATATCTGGACAACGTTGTTTCGGGTCGTTTACGGGTAAATCTTTAAAAACAATTTCGGATTTACTGCCGGTCAGTTCAAGGATTTCTTTGGCAAAATCCAAAATACTTATTTCTTCGGGATTACCGATATTAACCGGTAAATGATAACCGGAAAACAGGAGTTTAAAAATACCGTCAACTTGATCATCGATATAACAGAATGAACGTGTTTGTTTACCGTTGCCAAAAACGGTCAGATTTTCGCCTCTTAAAATTTGTCCCATAAACGCCGGAATTACTCTACCGTCGTTGAGACGCATACGCGGTCCGTAAGTATTAAAAATACGCACGATGCGGGTATCAAGACCGTGAAAATTGTGATAAGCCATTGTCATGGCTTCTTGAAAACGCTTGGCTTCGTCATAAACGCCACGTGGTCCTATGGGATTGACATTGCCAAAATAATCTTCGTGCTGTGGATGAATCAACGGGTCTCCGTAAACTTCCGAAGTGGAAGCTATCAATACACGGGCTTTTTTGGCTTTTGCCAACCCCAAAACATTGTGTGTGCCAAGCGAACCGACTTTTAACGTTTGGATGGGAATACGCAAATAATCAATTGGACTGGCCGGAGATGCGAAATGTAAAATATAGTCCAGTTTCCCTTCAATATCGATGAAACGGGTTACATCATGTTCTATAAAATCAAAATGCGGATGGGTTACTAAATGTTCGATATTTTTGGGCGAACCTGTTATAAAGTTATCTATACCGGTTACCCGGAATCCTTCCTTTAAAAACTTGTCACACAAATGTGAACCTATAAATCCGGCTGCTCCGGTGATTAAAACTCTTTCCATAATTTATGAGATACATTTACATCCGGTCTGCCTATGGAGATATAATGGAAACCTAAGTTTTTCATAAGTTCCGGACGGTATAAATTACGACCGTCAAATATGGCGATTCGGTTCATTAATTTTTTCATCCGGTCAAAATCCGGTGTTCTAAACATGTTCCATTCCGTGCTGATGACCAGCGCATCGGCTTTTTCAAGAGCTTGATACATGTTTGCGGCATATTGCAATCGGTCCTTGTATTTTTGTCTGACATTGTCCATGGCTTCGGGGTCAAAGACTTTTATATTGGCACCAGATTGTAACAGTTCGTCTATCATATACAAAGCCGGGGCTTCCCTGATGTCGTCGGTTTCGGGTTTAAAGGATAATCCCCAAAAGGCAATCGTTTTGTTTTTAAGATTTCCGTTAAAAAAAGCTTTTAATTCCGGAATTAGAATTGTCCTTTGACGGTTGTTGATTTCGATGACCGATTTTAGAAGCTTAAATTCATAATCATGTTCCAAACCGGTTTTATAAAGCGCTTTGACATCTTTCGGGAAACAAGAGCCACCATAACCGACGCCCGGAAATAAATATCTTTTACCGATACGGGAATCCGTACCCATTCCAATACGGATTTTATCGATATCGGCCCCAACTTTTCCGGCAAAATTGGCTATTTCATTCATAAAAGTTATTTTCATAGCCAAAAAAGCGTTGGCAGCATATTTGGTAATTTCGGCCGAACGGAGGTCCATCATGATAATCGGATTGCCCGAACGGACAAAAGGTTCGTATAGCAATCGCATTTTTTCCCGGGCTTTATCCGAAGTTGCCCCGATAATAACCCGTTCGGGTTTCATAAAATCATCTACGGCAAAGCCTTCTCTTAAAAATTCGGGATTTGAAACCACCTCGAATTCTTTCCGGGTTTTTGATTTGATTAAATGTTTTACTTTCTCAGCCGTACCGACGGGAACCGTGCTTTTATTGACAATAATTTTGTAAGTATTTACGGGATTTTGTTCCATAATTTCGCCAATCTTTCCGGCTACGTCCATCACATAGGACAAGTCTGCCGACCCGTCTTCATCTTCGGGAGTGGGCAAGGCCAAAAAGATAATTTCTGCAAAATTGACGCCTTCTGCCAATCCGGTAGTAAAACTTAAACGGCCGGCTTTAATGTTACGGTGAAAAAGTGTTTCCAGCCCCGGTTCGTAAATCGGGACAATGCCTTGCTGCATTTTTTTTATTTTATCTTCATTGATATCCACACAGATGACATCATTTCCCGATTCGGCAAATCCCGTTCCCGTAACCAATCCGACATAGCCTGTCCCTACAACCGTGATTTTCATGACTAATCATTATTCAACAAGTTCATAATTTCATCCAATCGTGGTGTCAAAATAACTTCGATACGGCGGTTTTTGGCTCTACCTTCGGGGGTTCTGTTATCAGCGACCGGTAAATATTTGCTGCGGCCAGCAGGAATCAAACGTTTGGGGTCGATATGTTTGTTTTTCATCAATTGTCGCACAACGGAAGTTGCCCGTTTTACAGACAAATCCCAGTTGTCTTCTATTTGTCCTTTACCATGATAGGGTACATTATCTGTATGCCCTTCTATCATAATTTCCACATCGGGATTGATAGATAAAATGTTGGCTATGGTTTTGATAGCATCACGGCCGTTTTGTTTGATATGCCAACTCCCCGAATCAAAGAGCAATTTGTTTTCCATCGAAATATAAATTTTGCCATTTTTTTGGGTCACTTTCAAACCTTGATTTTTAAATTTATCGAGAGCTCTGGTTAATGAACCTTTCAAATTATCGAGTTTGGCATCTTTTTGAGCAATTAAATTTTCCAAATGTTTGATTTTTTTGATTTGCTCGTCCAATGCGGCCCGTTCTTTAGCCAATTCTTTTTGTTTTTTGTTTAATTGTTCGAGTAATTCCTGATTTTTTTTGGCTTCATAAGCCAAGGTTTGACTACTGCTTTTTGACAAAGCTTCGTAACTGGCTTTTAATTTGTTATAAGTATTTTCTTTTGCCCTGTAAACTTTATCCAAAGTTGTGTATTTGTTTTGCAAATTATCGTATTGTATTTGCAAGCGTTCCAATGCCGATTTACATTTCAGTTGATTATCGGACAAGGTATCCAATTGTTCTTTGAGTTCAACGTTTTCGCTTCGCATTTTGATGTATTTATCATCCAACTCTCTGTATTTTTTTGAGCTGACACAAGATGATAATATCGATAAAATAACCAGAGTTAACAGTATTTTTTTCATAATGGCAATTTCGTTTTAAAGGTTAAAATTTATAATATTAACTTCCTTAAATGCTAAATATTGTATGCATCAAAGATAATAAGAATTATCAAACAAATGAAGTTTTTAAACGGGGAATTCGGGGAAATCAGCCAGACAATCCGCCATGTTTACGTCAATAAATCCGGCTTGATATGGTACTTTATAATGATGTTGTAAAAATTGGGGGGTCAGATTTTCTTCTTCGGGATAAATCAGGACATAATCCGGGGTTTCTAATTTTTGAAACAGATAGTAAGATTCGTAAATATCAAACAAGGATTCTGGATGAGGAAGCGGAATGAGAATCTTGTTTTGAATCAACCGGATTTTTTTTCCGGTAATATTTTCGGAAGTAGCATAATTTTCAAAGAAAAATTGTTTGTTTTTTCTAATGGCTTTAATATCGGGTTGTAATTGTAAATCCCAATGAAACAGGCGGTTAAAATCGTAGGCTAATTTGTATATGACTTGATTGGTTTGAATACCGGTTATTGACAAACCGGGGATTCCGGGTGTATCATCCGGTTTGAGGATATATTTTATGTCACCCTTTTTTGCCATTTTTTTCGGGTTGAATGATGTAATAAGCCCGCCGTGCAGCTATTTCTTCGGCTTTCTTTTTACTGGACGAACGGCCGTGGCTTACTTTTTTATTGTTTAGTACAAAATTAACACGAAAATAATTATTTTTACCTTTATGACTGTCATTGTGGGCTATAAATTCCAAATTTTGATGGTTTTTTTGTGCCCATTCAATCATAAAACTTTTATAACTGTTGATTTTTTTTTCGAGTTTTACCAAATCGATGTGTGAATCTATCATACTGGAATAGATAAATTTTTTGACTCCTTCATAACCTTTGTCCAGAAAGATGGCTCCGACCAAAGCTTCGTATAAATTTCCCGAAATATCGTGTCCCATTTGCCGTTCACTCAGTTTGATATTGAGAAGTTCGGTGATATTTAATTTATGTCCCAATTCGTTCAGGTGTTTACGATTGACGATTTTGGAACGCATGACGGTCAATTCACCTTCCGTTGCATAAGGTAATTCTTTAAACAAAAAGACAGATACAACGGCTTCAATGATAGCATCTCCGAGAAATTCCAAACGTTCGAAATTTATTTTACGGCCGTTTTCGTCTTTAAGATTTTTGGCTTTGTGGGTAAAAGCTTCTTGATAAAAGGATAAATTTTGAGGTTTAAAGGGTAAAATTTTTTCCAATTGCCGTTGTAAACTATTGTTTCCGGCAAGTTTATTGAGCTTGAAAAATTTGTAAAATAAGCGCAAATCTTTGAATTAATATTTACCGAAAATAATAGAGGCATTATGTCCTCCGAACCCGAATGTATTACTGATTGCGGTATTGATATCTCGTTTTTGAGCTTTATTAAAGGTTAGGTTGAGTTTTGGGTCAATTTCGGGATCATCCGTAAAATGATTGATAGTAGGAGGAATAATACCGTTGTTAATAGCCAATATAGAAGCAATTGCTTCGATAGCGCCAGCGGCGCCCAGCAAATGACCGGTCATGGATTTGGTACTGCTGATATTGAGTTTATAGGCATGGTCGCCGAAGACTTCTTTGATAGCTTTAATTTCGGAGATATCACCAAGCGGTGTGGAAGTGCCGTGGA
>JALVST010000030.1 GCA_027024205.1 Flavobacteriales bacterium
GACGCCTCAAAAAACGGTTACTTTCGATTTAAGTGCACTGTCACATCAAGTTTTAATCTTTAAAATCAAACTCAAAGACGGCACACCGGTCATTTTGAAAGGTATCCGTTAAAAATCATATCTTTATTAACATCAACGGCATTAGCTTTATAAGAAGTTAATGCCGTTTTTTTATTGAAAAAAAGTAACAAAATTAATAAGTCTCCTGTTTTCGCCATTTTTATTTCGTAAAATATTAAATGATTGATAATAAGCGTGTTATAGATTTATTTTGTAACTTTTGGGTGTCCTGCATATTTATATTAGAGAAAATTAGAAAAATTTATTGCCAATCTTATATCACAGACTTTTTTAAAAAGATGGAAAATGCGGTCATTACCCCCTGCCATACGAAGGTTTTCCGTAAATTTCAAGTTTTTCGGACGTTAAAAACAATCTGCTGTTTGAGCAAAATGAAAGTTTCTTATGAAAGTTAAATATTCTATCAAATGAAAAAAAGATTAAAAACAATAGGCTTTTGCGAGTTCAGATTGTTTAGGGAGAAAAGCGTAGAAATTAGGAAAAGTTTCGTAAGGCTAGCGTTTTTTGTTACTTTTTTGGGCGATGCAAAAAAGTAATGATAAAAAACTAATTAATATTGGGTGTCCCAGTGGCGAAAACAGGAGAAATCCGTTAAGATAACTTGTTACATTTTAGCCTTCTATTAAAAGAGGTAAGCCTTTCTTTGCCAAGCGTAAATTCATACCTGCTTTGCCTTGCAAGCCACCGGTATGAATAGCTAAAATCTTGCTTCCTGCCGGAAAATAGTCCCGTTTGATGAGATCGATTATACCATAAAGCATTTTTCCGGTATAAACAGGATCCAAGGGTAGATTGTGTAAGGTATATGTCATATTGATAAAATCGATCAATTTTTTATCGATTTTGGCAAAACCGCCGAAATGATAGTCCCTGATAAGTTCCCAGTTGTTTGACCAGGTATATTTGGCAATTTCTTTATGTAAAAAATTCTCCTTCAGTGCCGGAAATCCCAAAACTTTTTGATGCGGTTTTGCTGTATTGATTAAACCGGCAATGGTTCCGCCGGTACCTACTGCACAGCAGATATAATCAAATTCTTTATCGCCGGGGGTGAGGATCTCTTCCGTTCCTTTCACGGCCAATTCATTGGTGCCGCCTTCGGGAACCAAATAAAACTGACCGAAAATTTGAAAAAGATTGGCCACAAAGTCAGGTTCATTTTTGTGTCTGTACGCTTGACGACTGACAAAATGTAAACGCATACCTTGCGATACGGCAAATTTCAAGGTAGGGTTTTGCGCCAATGTTTGTTTTAAATTGTCTCCAAGTTCATCGCCGCGAATGACACCGATGGTTTTGATGCCCAACTCTTTACCGGCTGCCGCCGTTGCGGCAATATGATTGGAAAAAGCACCGCCAAAAGTTAATAAAGTATCATACCCCTTATCTTGTGCCGCTATGATGTTGTAATATAGTTTGCGAAATTTGTTACCCGATACGTGTTTGTGTATCACATCTTCGCGTCTGACAACCAATGTGATTTTTTTCTTTCGCAATAAACAATCTTTAAGTTGTTGATTATAAGGTTGTTGCTGAGGTATTAATTTGTTTCTTGTATTCATTAATTTATTTGATTGTAACGCCGGAAATAATGAGTTTAACAGTAACCCCAAAGAGTGTGGCTATCATAAAACTCATAAAAGTTCCGATAATAATATATTCCGTCTTTTTTTGGTCATTGGTATCTTTTAAATCTCCAAAACGAAAAACTGATTTAGCTGCTAATAAAAAACTAATGGTTCCAAATTTGTCTAATAATATAAAAGAAAAAATTAAGATACGTTCCATTATTCCTATCCATTTTCCGGCATCTTTCAATCCGTTTTCAGTTATTTCATTTTGCCATTTATCCGTTAATTTTCCTATAAGAATGGATGCCGGTACCGTTAAAAATAAATATCCGAGAATAATCAACCAAATATCCCGGTTCTCAATCATTGATTTTATCCAATTGACAAAATTATCTGTTTGTTCGGTATAAATTAGCCAAACAACAACAATTGAGATAAAATGTAAAATTTGATCTCCTATAAAAACCCTTACATTTTTTCTTTTAAACAAAGTTTTAGTTAAATCAATTAACAAATGTAAGAAACTCAAAGTCAAAATGATACTCCAATATTTAAAACTGGCCAAAACCACTAATAAAGTTAAAGCGGTAACCAGAATATGGTAATAAAAATATTTTGATTTCCAACCTGCAATATCATCTTTGCTTTTTGCCCATTTATCAGGTTGAAAAAAGAAATCGGATAATAGATGTGCGACAAATAATTTTAATAATAATAGGAGTGCCATTTTTTTAATCCTGTATTTTTATCAGTTCAGTAAATCTTTCAATAAAGACCTTTATGCTTTTAATATTTCCTTGTATTACCAATCTTTTATGAACAGCCGGTTGGGAAATTTTAAGAATTTTCGCCAGTTGGGCTTGGGTTTTATTTTGTAATAAATAATAATACACCGCTTCTGCCGTAAAAGGAGTCCATCTGTTGATAATAGCATCTGCTAGTTTTGACTCTACATAAAATTCTTCGTTTAAATAGTCCCAAACCGTCTCAATTCCTATTCTTTCATGTTCTTTGTGTAATTTATCTAATAATTGTCCTGATTTGACAAAAGCTTCTCCTTGTGATTCAACAACATTATTACTCATATAAGACACATATCCGACACCAATAGCTATACGGGCATCAGTATAGGCATAATTCACAGATTTGTTTTTTATTCGATTCCTTAAAATTATAGATCTTAGCCCTGCCCGGATAATCATTGCTGCCAATAGTGATTTTTCAGGATATGGAAGTATTGCTTGGAAACTGTCTCCCCTGTAAATTTCAAATTTGGCTCTATCTTTAAAGAAATGTTTATTGAGTGCCTCAAATGTTTTTTTTAAAAATCCGATGACTTCAATAATTTCTCCGGATTGTAATTTTCCGGATTTTACCAAATCGCCTGTAAGGACGCCTATTATATTTTCCTTTTCTTTCATTTATAACTTTTGTAAGTTATATCATACAAATATAACTAATTTTAGTTATAACTCCAAAAAATATATAACCTACATCAGTTATAAATGTTAAATATAACCTAAAAAGGTTATATCATTGATAAATTTCTAATAATATTTGTTATCCGGTGCCCTTCCAGATACAGATGTTATACTAATTCTAAAATAAAAATAGTACAAAAATAATTTGGTGTAATACCACTACTACATTGAATGTGTAAGCGGTATTATTTTATTCCGTTTACTTTTTTGGTAATGTTTTAGGAAGTTTCTTTTTGATACTAAAAACTCTTGGGCATTGTAAATGAACGTTAAACTTATAGATTCAACCAGTTTCGCAAATCAAATTTACCGGCAATATGTTGCTGTAATTCAGCAATAGGAATACGTATTTGCTCCATGGTGTCTCTGTCACGTACTGTAACCGTATCGTCATCTTTGGTTTGATGATCAACGGTAACGCAGTATGGTGTACCGACGGCATCTTGGCGGCGATAGCGCCTTCCGATAGCGTCTTTTTCATCGTATTGAACTTTGAAATCCCATTTTAAATTGTCTATGATTTGCCGGGCTATCTCCGGTAAGCCGTCTTTTTTGAGCAAAGGTAATACCGCAACTTTTGTCGGGGCGAGGATAGCCGGAATTTTCATCACGACTCTTGTAGAACCGTCGGGTAAGGTTTCATCTTGTAAAGCGGCGGAAAATACTGCTAAAAACATCCGGTCCAAACCTATGGAAGTTTCTATGACATAGGGGGTGTACCGTTCATTGATTTCGGGGTCGAAATATTGCATTTTTTTACCCGAATATTTTTCGTGTTGTGACAAATCGAAATCCGTACGGGAGTGAATCCCTTCCAATTCTTTAAAACCGAACGGAAATTTGAATTCTATATCGGTGGCAGCGTCGGCGTAATGGGCTAATTTTTCGTGATCGTGAAAACGGTAGTATTCATCACCGAAACCAAGGGATTTATGCCATTTTAAACGGATTTCTTTCCATTTTTCAAACCACTCCATTTGAGTACCCGGGCGGACAAAAAATTGCATTTCCATCTGTTCGAATTCCCGCATCCGGAAGATAAATTGGCGGGCAACAATTTCATTACGAAATGCTTTGCCGGTTTGGGCAATACCAAAAGGTATTTTAAGCCGCATGGTTTTTTGGACGTTTAAAAAATTGACAAAAATACCTTGTGCCGTTTCGGGGCGTAAGAATAAATCCGTAGCATTTTCAGCGGAAGCGCCCAATTTGGTGCCAAACATCAAATTGAACTGCTTGACATCCGTCCAGTTTTTACTTCCCGATACGGGGTCGGCTATATCGAGCTCTTCGATTAGAGCTTTTACGTCAGCCAAATCATTGTTTTCCAACGATTTTACCATTCGTTGTAAAATTTCTTTTTGTTGTTTGCGGTATTTGACTACACGTGGATGGGTCGAAACGAATTGCGCTTCGTCAAAATCATCCCCGAAACGCTTCCGTGCCTTTTTGATTTCTTTTTGCACTTTTTGTTCCAATTTTTCGGTATAGTCTTCAATTAAGACATCGGCACGGTAACGTTTTTTACTGTCTTTATTGTCTATAAGCGGGTCGTTAAAAGCATCGACATGACCGGAAGCTTTCCAAGTGGCCGGATGCATAAAAATAGCGGCATCCAGCCCCACGATGTTCTGATGAAGGCGGGTCATAGCGTGCCACCAATAATCTCTGATATTGCGTTTGAGTTCCACGCCGTTAGGACCGTAATCGTAAACGGCACTTAATCCGTCGTAAATTTCACTTGAAGGAAAAACAAAACCGTATTCTTTGGCGTGTGATAAGACATTTTTAAATTGATCGTCACTCATTTTCTAAAACTTTAAATGGATTTTTAAGGCATAAAAAAAGCTACCTTTGAAGGGACAAAGATAGCTTTAATGATTGAAATTTACAATTTTTTAAGTCGTGACTAATTTAGAAAAGTCCGCTTTCAAACACGAAACTCGTTGTTCCGACTTTATGTCCGTTATGGTATAATTCTACATTGTATTTACCTTTGACAAATTCACGTTCTTTATCTTGAGGTTTTACAAAAATACAAACTTTTAAGGCTTTGTTTTCGTAAATAACATCTTCCGAGCCACTGATTGCAACAGAATTTCCATCGACGTCAATTGTTTGATGACTACCGATTACTTTACTGCTAGGATTAACTATTCTTACATAAAATGTTTGTTTTCCGGTTTCCAAAATATCGTTTTTAGGTACGGTAAAACAAACTCTTACATCGGTTGCCCGTTTGTATTTTGAAGTTTCAACCACTTTACCGGAACTTTTTACTTTTACACCTTGTGCAACGATATTGGTAGGATATAGAATTTTTGCCCGGTTCAATGTTTGAGATAATTGCTCGTTTTTGTTGAGCAAGGTATCGTTAAATTGTTTTTGTTGTTCCAAATTGGTACTCAAACTGTCATTTTCGGTGACCAACAGCATATTGGCTGCTCGTAGTGAATCGGCAATTTTGTATAATTTATCTCTTTGTGCTTTGAGTGCGGCAATTTCTCTTTTATATTTGTGAATAACATTAGCCGTGATTTTCTTTTGTTTTTTAACTTCTTCGATAAGAGATTCGATACGGGTTTTGGCTTCTTCAAATTTATTTGAAAGTTTCGTTTTTTCTTGAAGCGCCTGATCGTAGTTTACCTTTAAATCTTCAAGCTCGTTAATGACTTGCTCCTTTTCTTGTTGCAAGATTTGCTCGGTTTCTTTTGCTTCATTATACATGTCATATGTATAATAACCCAAACCTAAAATTCCCACGCCTAATAAAGCGACCAGGATTTTTAATACCGGAGAACTGCTTTTTTGTGTTTCCATAGTATAGTTGTTTATTTGTCAGTTAGTATTTTTTTTCAAAATTAATATTTAGTTATGCTATCTACAACGATTTTATTTGATAAATAGTATAATTAACGGATTTTTTTTTGACACCACTATAAAATCTTTTAAATAAAAGGGTTCAAAGTAAGCGGTATTTTCAAAGTTTTTATTTAAAAATTTATGATATGCGGTTAAGTGCATTTGCTTTGCCGATGGATATTTTATTTCTGAAAAAACGGCATTTTTGTGGGACAATATTTTTTGGGTTTTTGCCACGGCATCTCCTACAAAAATAACTTGTTTTTCGTTTAAAAATTTTTCAAACGGCTTATTTTCCAATAAGTCTGCTTGGACATCCCGTATCAAATGATACCGGTAATCATAAACGGCACTGTAAACTTCCGTACGACGGGCATCGATAACCGGAATGATATACCCCGAACCGGTTTTGATTTCACGGGCCAGATTTTCCAAAGTAGATACGGCAATTAATGGTATATCCAATCCGTATGCCAATCCTTTGGCAGCGGATACGCCAATCCGCAAACCCGTGTAAGATCCCGGCCCCATACTGACGGCTACGGCATCCAAATCGGCCGGTTTTATCCGGTTTTGAGACAATATTTGCTCAATAAAAACATGTAATTTTTCGGCATGCGAATATGATTCTCCGGCATATTCCACAACATCAAGCAATTGTTTGTCTTTTCCCAGTGAGACCGAACAGTTTTTAGTAGCGGTTTCTATGTTTAAAATGTAAGCCAATTAATTCCGGTTAAAAGTTCAAAGTGTAAAAAGTTATATCTCATCCCCAAAGCGGGTTAAATAGTAAGAATATTAAGTAAAACTTCTTATCTTCCATTTGATGTTTATGATTTTTTTTATTTATTTGTTTTGAGATGCCTCATTATTTGACGGATTTTTTGTTTTTTCCGCTTCATATTCATCATCCAAGGCTTTTAATACTTTGTCTGTAATATCATTTTGTGCATCTCCATACATTAAAGCGCCGGCATTGTTTTTTCCGAAAATATATTTATAACCGTTTTTCTTACCATATTCGTCAAAAAAATCATAAACTTTTTTGATGATAGAATCGGTTTGTTGTTGCATTTCGGCAGTCAATCTGTTACTTTCTTGTTGTTGCATCTGTTGAATGATTTGTTGTTTTTGATACAACTCCTGATCTTTTTGACGGGCTTTGTTAGGTGCCATCTTTGAAGCTTTTTGTTGAAAATCAACAACTTCTTTACGCCAAGCTTGTACCATGGAATCATACTTTTTGGTAAAAGCTTCTTGTTTTTGTTTGAAAACCGCTTCTTGATCTTTGATGCCTTTGTATTCTTTAAAAATGGTTTCTGTTTTAATAAAAGCGGTTTTGGCTTCTTTTTGACATGCGGTCAAAAAACTGATTCCTAACAATATTAAAAAAATTTTTTTCATAATTTGATATTTTAAATATGGGCAAATTTACGGCTTTTCTTTATCAGGGCAAATTTAAAAGTAACTAATTACAAAAATTTTTATCTTTGTTAAAAACTAAGTTTAATGAAATATAAAAGAATACTTCTCAAACTGAGTGGAGAATCATTGATGGGAGATAAATCTTACGGTATCGACCCGGATAAAGCCAACGAATTTGTAAAAGAAATTAAAACTGTTTATGACAAAGGTATCGAGATAGGTTTGGTTATAGGCGGTGGCAATATATTTCGCGGTTTGTCAGCTGCCGGCCGGCAAATGAACCGGACGCAAGGCGATTTTATGGGGATGTTGGCAACGGTTATCAACGGGATGGCTTTACAAAGCTTATTGTTGCAAAATGGAATAGAAACTATTTTGTTGAGCGGGGTAAAAATTGATAAAATAGCAGATGAAGTAATGCCGCTTAAAGCCAAACAAGCTTTGTCCGGAGGTAAAATAGTTATTTTTTCAGGTGGCACGGGCAATCCGTTTTTTACAACCGATACCGCAGCGGTTTTAAGGGCTTTGGAAATAGATGCTGATGCTGTTTTTAAAGGAACGCGCGTAGATGGCATTTACGATAAAGATCCTGAGAAATATACTGATGCCATCAAATATGACCGACTGACTTACGATGAAGCCTTGCAAAGAGAACTCAAAGTCATGGACAGCACGGCTTTTGCTTTGGCCAAAGATAACCGCTTGCCTATCGTGGTGTTTGATATGAATACCAAAGGAAATTTGGAAAAAGTAGTAGAAGGCAAAAATATTGGAACATTAGTGCATTGATTGTCATAAGAGCTGACAGGTTTTCTAAATTTGTTGGTTTACTTATGATTTTGAAGTGATATAATACAACAGTTGTATAAAAAACTGCCGTCGGCGGCTCTGCCACCGACTGCGTGAGTTTTGAAAACTTAACAGGTCTATCGGATTTATTAAAAAGATTTTGGCTATTAGCCCGTAAAATAGTAAGTTTGTTCGCATTTTTAAAAATTGAATTATGAGTATAAAGGTAAGATTGACCATATTTAACTTTTTGGAATTCTTCATTTTTGGTGCTTGGTTGCTGTCTTTTGGTAAATATATGGGTGCGACATTGCACTTTTCGGGTACGCAAATCGGGAAGGTTTTCATGACATTGGGATTTGCTTCCCTGATTATGCCCGGCGTTTTCGGTGTTATTGCCGATCGTTGGCTCAGTCCGAACAAACTTTTTGCTTTATTGCATTTCGGTGGTGCGGTTTTGTTGTATTTTATGGCACAACAGCACGATTTTAACGGTTTATGGCTTTTTACACTGTTATATTTGATGTTGTATATGCCTTCCATAGGGTTAGACAACACAATTTCGTATTGTATTTTACAACGTAATGATTATGATGTAGTTAAAACTTTTCCGCCAATCAGAGTGTGGGGAACTATTGGTTTTATCATCGCCACTTGGATTACCGACGGATTCGGTTGGGGGCTTAATGCCAATCAATTTTATTTTGCCGCAGCAGTCTCTATCGTATTAGGTTTATATACATTAACTTTACCTGATTGTCCCATTGATAAATCCGGTGAGAAAAAAACCTTGGTGCAAGCTTTGGGACTGGATGCATTTAAACTTTTTGCTCAGTATAAAATGGCAATTTTCTTTATTTTTGCCATGTTGCTGGGTGCCGCATTGCAAATTACCAATATGTGGGGAGAAGCTTTTCTTCATGATTTCGGTAAAATAGATGCCTTTAAAGATGCTTTTATTGTGAAACATAACGGTATCGTGATGTCCATATCACAAATTTCGGAAACTTTGTTTATCTTGACCATTCCGTTCTTTTTAAAACGATTCGGCATCAAAAAAGTAATGATAATGAGTATGTTGGCGTGGTTTTTCCGTTTCGGATTATTTGGTATCGGCAGTCCTGTCGGTATTGGTGCTGTTGCCATCATTTTGTCGATGATTGTTTACGGCATGGCTTTCGATTTTTTCAATATTTCCGGTTCGCTGTTTGTAGAACAGGAAGCCGATAAAAAGATTAGAGCATCGGCACAAGGTTTGTTTATCATCATGACAAATGGTATCGGAGCCATCATCGGTGCTTACGGTAGCGGTTTAATCATAGATTTGTTTACAAAAAACAAAGTAACAGATTGGCAAAGTGTATGGTTTATTTTTGCGGCTTACGCTCTGGTAATTGCCATTTTGTTTGCTGTTTTGTTTAAATATAAACACGAACCGGAGAAGTTAGGGGAGATTAAGCATTAGTTGAAAGTTTTTAGCATCAAGTAGCTAGTAGTGACGCACTACAGTGTGTCTAAATTGAAAATAGATAATTGAGATTTCTCTCCCTACTTCCATAGAGAGAGAAATCTACATTAACCGGATAAACAAATCATCAAATAACCGATTAAACAAATAAACAGATAACCAAAAAATATGGGAAGAGCATTTGAATTTAGAAAAGCAAGAAAGTTTAAACGTTGGGCCACGATGGCCAAAACTTTTACCAAAATAGGCCGTGAAATATCCATGGCGGTCAAAGAAGGCGGCCCCAATCCCGAGACTAATGCCCGTTTACGTGCCGCCATTCAAAATGCCAAAGCGGCTAATATGCCCAAAGATAATATCGAACGGGCTATCAAAAAAGCTTCTGATAAAGATACGGCTGGTTATAAAACTGTTTTGTATGAAGGTTATGCGCCTCACGGTATTGCGGTTTTGGTAGAAACGGCCACAGACAATACTAACAGAACCGTGGCGAATGTCCGCAGTTATTTTAATAAGTATAATGGAACACTCGGCACATCCGGTTCAGTCATTTTTATGTTTGACCACGTGTGTAATTTTCGCATCAACAAAGAAAATCTGCCGTTGGATTTGGAAGAATTGGAGTTGGAATTGATAGATTTTAATGTAGAAGAAATCTTTGAAGATGAAGACGGTATTTTGGTATATGCCCCTTTTGAAGAATATGGAAACATCCAAAAATATCTGGAAGAGAACCATTTGGAAATTTTGTCTTCCGGTTTTGAATACATTCCGCAGGTAACTAAAAAATTGACCCCCGAACAACAAGCTGATGTCGAGAAATTGTTAGAAAAAATGGAAGAAGATGATGATGTCCAAAATGTTTATCACACGATGGACACATCCGGTTCTTAAAACGTTATTTGATTCTTAATTTTTGACCTACTTTTATATTGTTGCCTTTCAAGTTGTTAAGTTTTCGCAACGTAGCAATAGGTACTTTATAATTTACATGAATACGGTATAAGGTTTCACCGGGTTTTACAACATGATAGACCGCTTTTGAATGGGTATTATTAGTAGTTGCTGCCGGAGCGGTAGTCTGATTGTTATCGTTGTTTTTAGGTATTTTAATCACTTTTCCCACTGAAATATTATTGTCGGATAAATGGTTGATACGTCGTAAGTCATCTATACTGACTTTGTACATTTTGCTTAATGAAAATAAAGTCTCTCCTTGTTTAACGACATGTAGTATCAGATTGTCATTATTATCAAAAGCCGTATCTTCTCCCGTGTTTGTATCTACATTGTTATAACCCGTGGGACTTACCGATTGGTTATCTGATATATTATTGTCTTGTTGTGGTTCACTAACAGGATCGTTGGCAGACTGGCTTTGAGAAGAATTGTCACTTTCAGTCAATACCAAAATCTGTCCTTTATAAATGTCAAAATCGTTCAAATTATTAATACGTTGAATATCCTTAACCGGGATATTAAATTTACGGGAAATGGTAAATAAGGTTTCTCCTTCTTGCACTTCATAGATAAATTTTTTCTTTTTATTGGCAGGGTCGTCTTCGGGCGTATCTTCCACTTTCACACTCATCTGAGCCAAAACGTCTTTATCCATTTTGTTTAAATGATATTTTTCGATAATATAAATCAACTTGTCCGGATATGTAGGGTCTGTGGCGTAACCGGCTTTTTTCAAACCTCTTGCCCAAGCTTCATAATCGGTAATAGGCAGACGAAACAGAAAGGCATAACGTTTGCGTTCGGCTAAAAACTTCGAATGGTCTTTAAAGGATTCTTCCGGGTTGTTATATTTTCTAAAACATTCTTGTGATTTATTGTCATCGTGTAAGATTTTATCACCCTTCCAATTGTCGTGACATTTGATACCGAAATGATTATTTCCTTCTATTGCCAAACGGCTTTTTCCCGATTGAGATTCCAAGATCCCCTGTGCCAAAGTGATACTTGCCGGCACACCGTATTCTTTCATTTCTCTTTTGGCAATATTCTCATATTTGGCAATATAACGCAAAGTTTCAAAATCCAAATCATTACCGTTTTGATTGGTTTTGTTTATTCCGGTTTTCTTTGAAGTTTTGGTTTTGCCGGTATTTTGTTTTTCTACGGTTTTTTTTGAACCGCCACAACTATTTAATACCAATAAAATACTACCCAAATACAATAACTTTTTCATAATCCGAGATTTGTTTGTGTTGAACACAACAACTAGTAATACACAAAGTTAATAAATTTTTAAATAAAATTTTTCTACATAAGTAATTTTTAACATTTGTGACTGTTTAAAGGGCTAAATAATACATTTATAAACGGATTAAAACAATTGCAAAAACGCCGACGGCGATCAAAAATTTTACCAAAAAATAAAAAAAACGGACGGATTTGGGTTGAAAATAAAACCATAAAAATCCGGCACTGTATAACAAAATGGAAAAATAAAAATAGTAACGCATATCGCCTGTATTGTCAAATTGCAGTAATCTGATAACCGGAATAAAAGTTAGTAAATTGATACCCAATATTATTTTTTTTGTGTTTTGTTCTCCGTATTTAATAGGTAGTGACTGCTTGTTATTGACGATATCTCCTTTGATATTGACAAAATCTTTCAATATATTTTTAACCAACAAAATCAGAAAGAGAAAACCGGCATGCCATAATATAAATTCGTTAACTTTTTTAAAATATAAAAAGATTCCAAAAAATGGAAAGATACTTAGAATGGTCAACCATAAATTGTTGATAAAAACCATGTTTTGTATTTTGTGGGAATAAAACCAAATCAGAAAAATATAAACACTGAAAAATAAAGCGGCACGCCAAGAGATAAAAGATGCAATGACAATTGATAAGAAATTTAATGCAAAATACAGGTATAAGCGTTTTGTTTGAGATAGTTGTTGTTCAATTATGGTTTTTTCGGGCCGGTTAATCATGTCTTTTTTTATATCGTAAAAACTGTTGATGATGTATCCGGAAGCAATACTGATAGTTGTTGCAAGCAGTAAAGCGATAAATTTGTAATCATTTAATAATTGCCAAAAACTTTTATCGGGCGCAAAAAAATATTTTCCGGTCAGTAAAAATGCGATAGCCAGTAACAGAATATTTTGCACACGCACCAAAGCAAAAAACGAAACAATTTGCGTTGTAAGACTTTGCTTGGTGCTCATATTCTTGTATTTTAGAACCTGTAAACGACTTGGAGTTTAAAGCCTTTGAGTTGTTCTTTGGTTTTTTCAAAATCTTCGGTAAAGCCTAAAATATAACCGCCTCCACCCGAGCCACACAATTTGAGATAATAATCGCCTTTTTCGATTCCTTTTTTCCAAACATCCAGCATATGGGTTGGTATCATCGGTTTAAAATTGTGATATACGGTTGTTGATAAATGTTTTAAATTGCCAAATAATGACTTGACATTGCCTTGTAAAAAATCGTTAACGCAGGCATCGGTATATTTGATAAACTCGGTTTTTAAAGTTTTACGAAAACCTTCGTTTTTCATTTTTTTCATAAAGATGCTGACCATATCTCCGGTTTCGCCTATTTGTTCCGAATCTATTAAAAATATAGCCCCTTTACCTTCGTTTTGAGCCGGAATCCCGGTGGGTTCAATATCTTGTTTGGATTGAATCAAAATGGGAATGCTCAGATAACTGTTAAGCGGGTCCAATCCGGAACTTTTGCCGTGAAAAAAACTTTCCATCAAGGCAAATATTTCTTTGAGTTTAAGCAGTTTGTCGCGGGTTAAGTTTTCAAGAACCGTAATTTTGTGCCGGGCATATCGTCCGTAAACAGCTGCCACTACGGCACCCGAACTGCCGACACCGTAACCTTGGGGGATATTCGATTTGAAATATAAACCGTCTTTGAGGTCCGTTTCAAACTGTTCCAAATCCAAATCCAAGATTTCGGGATGTTGTTTTTGTGCTTTTTTGAGGTACTCAAAAAAACTTTGCAATTTAGAATTTGACTCTTTGACAACCGGGTCTTTCAAATCTCCGATAAATAAACCGCCTTTGTATTGATTGTAGGGGATAGCCAAAGCTTTGGAGTTTTTGATAATACCGTATTCTCCAAACAACAGGATTTTGGCATAAAAGAGCGGTCCTTTTTTCATTGTTTCCGAATTTTGATATAGCAAAGTTAATTTATTTTTTTATAACTTGATTGTAAAATATAAAATTTAACAAAAAAAAACCGGCGGTTTTCAAAACCTGCCGGGTTAAGTCATAATGATTTTTATCCCGGTTAAAAATCCGGATAAGCATTTATTTTATGATGATTTTCTTTATAAAACTGTTCCGGTTATCCGATATTCTCAACAAATACATTCCCGGTTTGAGGCTGGTTACGTTAATAAAAGTTGAGCCGTCAGTCGTTTTTCTTACGATACTTTTTCCGGTCAAGTCCGTTAAATTGACGGTATAATCAAAATTGTCAAAATTGTTGATATTAATGATATTATGTGCCGGATTGGGATAAATATTGAATTTGTTTTGTAAGATATCGTTCACTGCACCTGTGTGTTCATTGTGGTATAATTTGGTAACACCAAAGGTATTGGAAGCATCTGCTCCGGTTACTAACAAATCGATTTTTCCGTCGTTATCGTAGTCTCCGGCGTCGGCATCGCCGTATTGAGCACCTTCAAAATTTTCGTTGGTATTTTCGGTAAAAATACCACTACCGTTATTTTCGTATAACTTACCGATGATATTTTCGGAACTACCGACGACATTCATCCCGGAAATAAAAATATCCAAAGAACCATCGTTGTTAAAATCTGCCAATTCCAATGCAGAAACACGATGAGCACCGGTCACGTTACCGAAATGCGGATCTTCGGAAAAAGTATTGTTGTTATTTATCAATAAATGCGCTTCACTGTCACTACCGGCAGTTCCTATAATGACAAAATCCAAATCCCCATCGGCGTCAACATCACCCCACTCAAAATCACCGAGCCACAATTGGGGCAAATTAAGACTCAATTCCGTAAAGTTTTGGGAACCGTCATTTTGCCAAACTTTGGTATAAACATTATTAATGGCATTATTCCAGCCGTTTAACGTAATGTCCAAATCGCCATCGGAATCAAAATCAACAAATTTAATTTTACCGTAGTTGATTGGAGGCAAGTTTAAACCTGTCAACTCGGTAAAATTATTACCACCGTTGTTGATAAATACTTTTGCCAGATTTACATAATTAGGGGTACCGAATCCGGTTATGGCAATATCTAACATTCCGTCTCCGTTAACGTCATTTAAATCCACATCGCCCATATAAACTCCCGACAGCCCGGCATTGACGCTGGTAAAAGTACCGTTGCCATTGTTTTTATAAATTTTTGTATCTCCGTTAGTGCCGTCAAATCCCATAATGATAATGTCCAAATCACCATCATTGTCCAAATCACCCCATTCAGCGTCTCCTAGATTGTATAATGGCAACCCTGAACTTGTTACCAAACTGAAACTACCGTTATCATTCTGATACAAACCGCCTCCGTTGCTGTTGGCATTGAGAGCGCCTGATATATACAAGTCTAAATCGCCATCTCCGTCATAATCACCCCAAGCAGCAAAACTGTTGGATAATTGCGGTAAGTTACCTGTTACATCGACAAAATCTTGGCCGAAAGCCCAAAAACCGGTTAATAAAAACAAAAAAGTAATTTTTTTCATAAACTATAATTTTTAAGATTAATTTCTTTGTACAAATTTATAAAACAAACTTACAAAAAAAGATGATAACTTGTCAAGCTTTAAAAAAAATTAACGTTTTTGTTTTATTTCAAAAAAATTATGTTTTATAAATTCTAATCCGAGATTTTTTATAAACATTAAAGTTCTTTGAGAAAAAATTTATGTTTACTGAGAATGTTTGAGACACTTGATATTTATTATCAACAATTGAACCGGCAAAAACTTTCAACTTTCAACTAATTTTCACTATCTTTATGCTTCAAAAAAAATTTTAATATGTCAAAACCTCTGATTTTTGTAACCAACGATGACGGGATTACTGCACCGGGTATTCGAGCTTTAATTGAGATGATGAATCAATTAGGAGACGTTGTCGTTGTAGCGCCTGACAGAGTGCATTCCGGAAAAGGTCATGCAGTGACTATTCATCAACCATTGCATTTAGACCCTATAACGATAGACGATGGTCCGCAAAAAGAATTTAAAACCAATGGGATGCCGGTTGATGCCGTAAAATTAGGTTTAGCCCATGCTGTTGATAGAAAACCGGATTTATTGGTTTCGGGGCTTAATCATGGGGTAAACAATTCGGTCAATGTCTTATACAGTGGCACTATGGGGGCGGCTATCGAAGGGGCTATCGAAGGCATTCCTTCTATCGGTTTTTCCCTTGATAATTACGATTGGGAAGCCGGTTTGGAAGCGGCCAAATTTTATATGAAAAAAATAGCGTCACAAGTGCTTCAAAACGGTCTGCCGGAAGGCATTGCTTTAAATGTTAATATTCCGTATCTATCTTTGGACGAAATCAAAGGGATTAAAATTGCCCGCCAAGCTATGGATAAATGGAACGAAACTTATGACAAACGTACCAATCCGTTCGGACGTGATTATTATTGGCTCAACGGCAATTTTACTTATGAAGACAAAGGACTCGATACTGATGTTTATGCTTTGAAAAACGGCTATGTATCAATAGTACCGGTGCAGTTTGATTTGACGGCACATAAAGTTATTGACCAATTACGTGATTTTGAAAAGTAAGTTAGTGGAAAGTGGAAAGCGGTAAAGTGCGAAGTCCGACTGTTATTTCGATAGAGTGACGAAGTAACGATGAGGAATCTATAGTATTAATGAGCTTAATTTCTTAATGTTAAATAATTGAGATATGAAAAAGTATTTATTTTTATTAACGGTTTTTACTCTAATTGTTTTTGGCTGCAATAAGTCAAATAATAATGACGAACCGGAATCTCCGGGTATTGAAGGTAATTACACCGGAACATTTGAACGAAACGGGAACACTTCAAACGTTACGTTACTGTTGCAGAATAACGAATTTAACGGCACAAGTGATACCGATAGATTTCCGGCTATTTGCAGTGGTAATTATCAAATTTCTACTGATACCATAAGTTTTGAAAATCTATGTGTTTGGAACGCTGATTTTGATTGGACTTTAATCTTATCCGGCAACTGGCATTATACTTTTAACAACGGCACCTTGACCATGACAAAAGACGGAGACAGATATGTTTTGATACATCAGTAAGCAAAGCTTATTACTTTTTTAAAAACAATTTTTGCTTTAAATCCTTGATTCGGGATTTGACAAACCGGGTTTGCTCTTTATTTTTAATATCAAATCGCGTCAAATAGTCTTCATAATACCGCAAAGCTTTGTCCGGTTGCTTCAAGACAGTTTCCGACAAGATTGCCATTTGCAACAAGGCTTCTGTATTTTTATGATTATTGTCAAAGGCTTTTTTAAAGTAATTAAACGCCGTTTTGTACTGCTTGCGGGTTTTGGCTATCATTCCCAGTTCAAAATATTCTTTGTCAATTTTAGGCTTTTTTAACCGGATAGCCGTTTGAAAATATTGCCGGGCTTTTTTTAAGCGTCCGGTGGCTTGATTAACTTTTCCCAAATAATAATACAGAATGGGGTCACGTGCATCTAAACTTAAGGCTTGATGAAGTGCCGTTTCGGCATCTTGGTATTTTTGCAACATCAGGTAAGCCAATCCGGTGTTTTTCTTGATAAACAATACGTCGTCATAATGCAAGCTGTCCAATTTTTGCAAAGTTTTCAACATGGTTTGATAGGTCTTTTTACGATAAGCGGCTATCACGTTTTGCCTTAAAAACCTGGTGTCATCCGGGTAGATTTTTAAAGCTTTGTGCAAATAATAATCGGAAGAATCCAAAAACTTAATGCGTTTGTAATTTTTGATCAGCATCATCAAAGTTTTTTTGTGTTGCGGATCACGGTGATAGGCTTCTGAAAAAGCGTTCAGTTTTTTGTTCATATTATTACTATACAAGCCTATTTTGTATGGATAATTTGGATTGAGCGTGTCAATAGTTGCCAATTTTTGCAACAGAACGATTGCCGTATCCTTTTTACCGGTTTGTGCATACAAAGTTGCCATCAAATACTTGTTACGATAAGCCGTGCTATCCAATTGGTCTATTTTTTGGCGAATCTTCAATGCTTCTGCCGGTTTCCCATAGCGGGAAAAAACTTTTGCCAAGCGTTCCATCAATTTGATGTCCGGCTGAAGTTCCACCGCTTTTTGGTAATAAAAAATAGCTTTGCTGTCATAACCGGTATCGTCATATATTTTTGCCAGAGCTTCAAATTTCTGAGCACTGTCCGGTTGGTTTTGCAACTGCTTGATAGCTTGCAAATAATTCTCCTGGGCATTAAGATGTAATACCCGGAGAATTATGACTAACAATAAGATTTTTTTCATTTGTTGCTGTTTTCTCAGCCTTTAAACTTACTTGATACTTGCAACTAGTTACTAGCTACTACTATTCTTCAACCTTAAAAATTATAGGCAACGTATAAGTGGCATTCACCGGTTTGCCTTTTTGTGTGCCGGGTTTCATCTGTGGTAACAGGGCAATCACTCGTTTGGCTTCTTTTTCAAACACCGAATATTTTGAACGGGATTTTATTTTTCCAACCTTACCATCTTTGCCAATGGTAAACATGGTCATAATTTTGACTTTTTGACCTTCTTTTAAATCTATTGTTTTAGCTAAATCCCTGTTAAAATTTTTTAAGACAAATTTTTGGATACTCTCATTTAAACAGTCATTCAATTCTTGTCCGCTTTTGCCGTCACAACCGGGATAAACCGGCGGATTTTCCATAAATTGAACGGCTACTTCAACATCTTCGTCATCTATATCAATATCCGTTTCTTGTTTTGTATTGTCTGTAACCGTTACGTGGATCTTTTTACCGTTTTTTAATTGAATGACGGTATC
>JALVST010000031.1 GCA_027024205.1 Flavobacteriales bacterium
GTTAATATCCGCCATAAAACCTAACGGGTCAATAATGACCGCTTTGATATCATCTTTTTTTCTGTCAATGATAAAACTGTATTCCGGAACCGGATAACGCCAATCTTTTAAAACTTTCCGGGATAAGCTTGGAAAAGGATTATTTTTTATACCCCGCATCAAATCCAACGGAATATAATAACTCTCCACACTTTCGTCCTTATAAACCACCAACACATCCAAAGGCATGGGCATCGCTTCTTCCTTTTTTAAATGGATTTCTGTTTTATCACCTTTGTCAATAATATCTCCCACACTATAATCGATATGATGAATAGAGTAAATCCACTCATTTTGAAACCATTTGAGATTCATACCGGAAGTTTTTTCGGCAATACGGAAAAAATCATCCGGTTGCGGGTGTTTCATCGCCCAATTTTTGTAGTAATTTTTTAGTGTCAAACTCAATTTATCAAAACCCATAATATAACCCAATTGCGACAAAACCAATTTTCCTTTGTCATAAGCTCCCGTCCAATATGCCAAATTGGTTTGATAATGGTCGGAATGGGTTGCCAAAGGCTCTTCTAACTCCTTATGAACCAGATAATTGTAACTGCTGTAAGAACTTGCGAATGGATTTTCGGCTTTGCTACCATTCACCACGATATCTGCCATATCCTGTACAAAAGATGTAAAGCCTTCGTCCATCCAAGGGTATTCGGATTCATTACTGGCTAAAGTGAATTGAAACCAAGCGTGTCCCATTTCGTGTTGTACAGTGCCACGCAAACTGTTAAACGGCCGGTTTCCCATTACAAAAGTGCACATACCGTATTCCATGCCACCGTCACCAGCTTGTATCACACTGTATTTTTTATAAGGATACGGACCGATATATTCATTGTAAAAAGACATGGTTTTGGCTGCCACAGGCTGTAATTTCTTCCAATTTTCTTTGATTTTATCATCATTCAGGTAGAAGAAATGTAAAGTCAAGCTATCATTGACTTGATAAATATCATGCACATAACCGGGATCTGCGGCCCATGAAAAATCGTGTACGTTTGGGGCTACAAAATGCCAAGTAAGTTTATCACCAGCAGGTATATTTAAAGGTTTATCCGTAGGATAATTTTTACCCACTTGTTCCGGATTTTGCAGATATCCGGTGCCGGCTACCATATATTCTTTATCGATATGGATAGTAACGTCAAAATCACCCCACACACCATAAAATTCCCGTCCGAGATAAGGGGCGGTATGCCAACCACGTTGGTCATATTCGCATAGTTTCGGATACCATTGCGCCATCGAAAAATCAATACCTTCTTCATTATCACGTCCAGAACGGCGGACAACGATAGGGATTTGCGTTAAATAATTCATTTCTAACACCGTGCTTTCACCGGGCAATACAGGTTGATTCAAATCCACTTCCAAAATAGTTCCTTCCACTTGATAGGTAACCGCCTGCCCGTCTTGAATCAAAGTATCAATTTTGATAAAACCTCTCTCTTCGGGTTTTAAAGCTTGGATTATTTTATCCAAATTACGGTCAGGGTCAGGAACTGTCTTAGCTTTCCAATCCATAGCACTCCCGGGTTGAAATGCATTCCAATACAAATGATAATAAACCTTGGTCAACGTATCGTGCGAATTGTTTTTATAAACCAATTTTTGTTTTCCGGTATATTGATGTTTTTTTACGTCCATATCGATGTCCATGGTATAATGCACGTATTGTTGCCAATAACCGCGTTTTTCAGGTTCATTCATACCTTTTACAACCTGTTGAATTCCAACATCTTTTTCTTCTTCAACGATATTTTTTGAAGATTGACAACCGGTCAATATAATACCTGCTATGATGAAAAAATATGAATATTTCATAGATTTTTTTTTTAAAGCACGAATATACGATTTTATTGGTTATTTGATTATTTGGTTATATGGTTATTTATTGTCGGATGTCCGATGACCGATGTCGGATGACCGATGTCAGATGTCCGATGATTATTCATTTCAGATTTCACTTTTTTACCACAGAGCGATGCACTGAGCCTGTCGAAGTGTATCACAGAGTTTTTCACAGAGCGGTGCATTGAGCCTGCCGAAATGTT
>JALVST010000032.1 GCA_027024205.1 Flavobacteriales bacterium
AGAGAGATGTTGGAATTTGTGAACCAATCTACTTTAAAACGAACATTTGTTAGTTTATTGAGGGAACACCTTTTGGCAGCCAGGAAGTCTATATCATCAATTTTGCTAATTTAATTTTTGTATGATTAAATCAAACAGCGCTTTTGAATTTGCCGTAGAAAAATTTGTGGAAATGATTGAGCGGGACTTATTTTGTATTTTAGTTTTATGATATGAAGAGTTTGAATTGGATTTTGCAGCATTTCACCCACTGTGAAATCAAACTTTTAAAAACAATAATGAGAGAAATTTAGGAGAAAAAAATGAATAATCTTACAGCACTTTCTTTGAGTATTGGGGGTTTGGCCGGACTTGCAACTTTTTTGGCAGTGGGTCCGTTAAGCGGTATTTTTTTAATCTGGGCAGCAACGATTGCCTGGGCTGCTTATTTTGCTTTGGGTGGTAACAAACAAGCAGCAATAAATACTGTTGTGTGTGAAATTTTTGGTGTATTTATGGCGACTTATGCAGCGTTTCTGATCACCAGTATTGCACCCGATGCCGTGCTTGGCTTTCCGCTAATGGCTGCAATTATTGTTGCTGTATCAGTCACTGTGATGTGTTTGGCGGCAAATGTGCCTGCTCTTTCTGCAATTCCTGCCAGTGTATTAGGTTATTCATCCGCATTTGCATACTTGTTGCAAACACCAGATAAATTGACAAAAGATGTCTTATTGAGTGTTTCTTTTGACAATCCAATGATTGTTATTTCTGTCTCTATCGTTGTGGGTGTAGGTTTTGGAATTTGGTCTGGAAATCTTGCGGCAAAATTAACGACAGCTACCGATTAAAAAGCTTTTCATATTTCTGAAAAAAACGAGTGTGGAGACATTTTGTTAGCACAACATTAGTTTTTCCTTGCTCGTTTACAGGATTTATGAGTTTTTTTCCAGCAAATACCCACCCTACCAGGATTTTTGATTTTCGGTTAGTTTACCGGGGCAATCAGCAGGGCGACCGCATATAAACAAACGAATAATCAATGATTTGCACACTTTATTTTTGGTCTAAATGCTGAAATATTCAGAAAACATAATAAATTTTTACAAATGTTGACAAAATTGACTCAATTTGTGAAAAAATTCATATTTGAAAAAAATAGTTATTCATAAGCTGTTGATATTTTAATTTTTTATATGCGGTCGCCCTGGGGCAATCAGTTATAATCAGAGCTGTTTTTTTATGTTTTTTCAATAGGTGCCCGCCTGCTTTTGAGCCAGAAACCAAAAAGTCCAAACCCACAAGCTACAAGAATCCAGGATGTGGCTGAAGATGAACCAGTCAATGATAGCTGCAAAAATAACAAAAGGCCTACAAAAGGTATGACTTTGGAGATGATTTTTTTCATTGCTAATAGTCGTTTTGGTTAAAGGGATTTTAAATATAATTGATTATTTATCCCGTTATTGAAATTGTATTTTTACCCTGTGAGCTGATTCACATGGTTTATTGAAAATATTTTTATGTTGCTATAGAAACCACAAATTTGGTGATTTTTAGAAAATATAGAAAAAGTGGTTGAGGCTATCAGTTCGTTAATGACTATTTAAGTCAGAGCCCCCCTAGCTGTTCCAAACTTCAAGTAGCATAAATATAATTGCTATGACAGATGTTGCAAAAATCATTAATAGCAAAATCCCTTCAATTGGTAATAATTTATTCATATGGAGTGGTTTTGGGTCAACTTAATTACTGACAATAATTCCATTATGCAATGGAATATCTCTAGATAATAATCGATTTTGCCAGAAAAAAATTTTAACAAGTCAACACTTCAACACAATCTGCTAGTGTCTATTATGCAAAAACTGACTGAATGCAAACTGAATATTATTTAATGTTAATATTGCAACTTTTCGTTGATGTGAATAGTAAATAATTACAAAAATCATGTGATTTATTTACTTTAAATGTGGAGAACAATGTAAGGACAAAAATAGATTTTAGAAAGCACAAACGATTTGAAAATAAGGAAAACCCAGAGCTTGATATACTAAAAAATTTAGGGCAAATTAAGGTGCTTTTTCCAAGGTTTCTAGCGCATATCGAATGGAATCAG
>JALVST010000033.1 GCA_027024205.1 Flavobacteriales bacterium
GTAATACGCAAGGTCGCGTAGCTCAGCTGGATAGCGCATCCCGACTAATGTCGGGACGGTCACAGCGATGAGATTGAGAAAAAGTAATACGCAAGGTCGCGTAGCTCAGCTGGATAGAGCATCCCGACTAATGTCGGGACGGTCACAGCGATGAGATTGAGAAAAAGTAATACGCAAGGTCGCGTAGCTCAGCTGGATAGAGCATCTGCCTTCTAAGCAGACGGTCACAGGTTCGAATCCTGTCGCGATCACAACATAAAATAAAATGGCTCCGTGGCGCAACTGAATAGCGCATCTGATTACGGCTCAGAAGGTTGCAGGTTTGAATCCTGCCGGAGTCACATTAAACGAAGGCAACTCTTTTGAAGGGTTGCTTTTTTTTGTGATAAATATAAATATTGTATAGCTCAACTGCGTATCCCGACTAATGTCGGGACGGTAACCTGTTCCTCAAAGCATGTCGGGACTGACGGAGTTACATTAAAAGAAGCAACTTTTATGGCGGGTTGTTTTATTAATTTATTGGTATTAATTTTGGATAAAATTGATATTAATTATGTCCAATAATTTAATACCCGGTTTTATAATACTTATTATTTTAATCATTTTCATATTTATTAACAAAGCAAAATCAAGTCTAAAAAACGATATTGAACAAGACGCAAAAAAGTTCTTTGGAGCTAAAGAAGATTTAAGTGGCAATTTGATTTTGGAAATGCAAGGTTATACAATTTTTTTGGACTACGATTTGGCTTACGACACTCGTGGTATGGCTGAGTATGTCATAGCCAATGTTGTTTTGCCTAAACTTAATGCTGCACAGCTAAGAGCTTGCAAAAAAATTATTGACATCAGAGAATCTGACGGTAAATTTTATGCCATTATTTATGCGTCATGGGGTTATCAGGGCGAAAAATTCCGAAGCCGGTTAGAACAAAAGTTACATCAGATTTCCAGTTGTTAAGTCCTAGACATTTAGCCTTACCCAACTTATAATTTTACTATCGTTTTTCATATCTGATTGCAAAAAAGTACTTTCATAATCATCAATATAACGGTGGTGTTGCGCTGATCTAATTGCCGGCAAACTTATTAATGCCACAAAAAACAAAATTATTACCACTAATTGCAGATACATTTTGGTTTTAGATTCAACCGGTAGCATTTCAACACCGGCATAAATCAATGCGATAGGCCATAACCTGAAAATATCCCAAATTTCGAAATCCAAGAGATTAAAATTCCGTAGTAAAAGTAAAATGCCTAAAACGACTAGAAAAAATCCTGTGATAATGTTACTGTTGTTTTTCATATTAAATTTATATTTTAGAAATTAGTTTTTAGATTTACAAAGAAGTTGCACCTACTACACTTACAACCACCTATCAAAATAGGTTACTGAACTTGTCAAATTGCGGTGTGCTGAGCCTGTCGAAGTGTGGTCTCTGAGCTGTCGAAGTGTCAATTTTCAATTAATTTTTAACTTCTTCTGCTTTAACTTCAATTTTTTTTTTGTTATTTTTTTATTTTCTGATTTTAAGTCATTGAATATCATTATTATACCTGTAATAATCAATAATACCGGCCAAAAATCTTCAAAGTTTAATTCCGGGAAGAAATTTTCTATCAAAAAAATCAAGCCGAGAGTGATAAACATTATAGCTGACCATAATTTTGTTGTATTGTTGCTATTCATAACTTTAAAAATTACCGGTTATTTTCTATTTTAACACCGTTATCGTCTATGTGAACGGATGACTTTTTATTACCTTCTTCAGCATTGATATCAATTCCATTATCATCAATTTTTATTTTAGCCGCTTCGCTTTCATCTTGGCTGTTTATTTCGAGTCCGTTATCTCCTATTTTAATTTTTACTTTGTCACCATTGATGTTCAAATTAAATGGTTCATCTGTCATGTTTTCATACTGTTTCAAGCAAATAATCTCCGTGTTTTTATTGGTCAATAATGCCGGAAATTCACAGTCCGAAAGATTGGTCAAGTGGCTGACCGGTTCAGATAATTTTACTAATTTACCTTCGGGAACTTCCACATAAATCCACACTTTGCGGCTGCTAACCAAATTTCCAGTCGGGAAGCGTATTACCGAATTGAATACTAACTTGTTTTGCAATGTATCCCGGGTCATGTCAAATTCAATTTCCTTTGCATTTTTCAGGGCTTTTTTATAGGTAATACCTTCGGCTATTTTTATTATTTTTAGATGAAATAAAGAATCTTCTGATGGTTTAAATTTATATTTGATGTTATTGCTTGTAGTGTAATTATTAAGGTTTTTAACGGTTTTGACATCGATTAAAAGTGTGTCTTTCTCCGATAGCCATTGCCGGTTTAAGCTGACAATACGGGCTTTGGTATTTTTGTGACTTAAAAAGGATATACTTTTGACGGACATATATGTTAAGGTAACAAACCATAACGTACCGATAATTATCAAAAGATTTTTGTTGAAAGGTTTGGTATGAGGAAATAGCATTTTAAATCCTAATATAAACAAGAGTGTTATTGGAAATCCAATTACAAAAAATGTTAGGAAACCGATAAATCCGACCGGAATATGCAAGTGGTGAAATATCGGATTGTCGTGTAATACCAAGTTTAAATCCGAAAAAGGAGAAAAACTCACAGCAGAGACAATTAATCCGAACAATAAAATACCTGTAAACAATACCAATACAAATCCTATGATTTTTACCAAAACATTGCCAATTTCCGACCCGGTTGTTTCGATAGTTTCGCCTATGTTAACTTTTTTTTTACCGGTTTCGTCTGTTGTGACTTGATCAACAATATTGTCCAAATTTGCCGATTCGCCTTTCATCCGGAGTTTGTCGGAAGCTGTTTTAGCTTTGGGCACAATAATCCACAACAACAAGTAAAATAAAATAAAACTACCGTGGGTTATAAAAAAAAGTGCTACAAAAATCAATCGCATCAAGGTTACATCCATTCCTACGTAATGGGCAAAACCGGCAGCTATTCCTGCAATCATAGAGTGATCCATATCTCTGAACAATGCCTTTTTTGTTTTTTGTGAGGCTTGGATATCATCAGGTTGAATGTCTTCTTCAAAATCTTCGGGTTGTCCTAATACTGTTATAACTTCTTCGATATGTTTTTCGTTGATAACATATTGCAGATTCGGTTGTTTTTGCATGAGTAGTTCGGCAATACGAGCTTCGATTTCGTGCATCACTTCCTCTACATCTTCCGTTTGACCGATGGATTGCCGCACTGCTTTTAAATATTTTTTTAATTTGTAATAAGCATTTTCTTCCAAATGAAATAGGATGCCTGCTAAACTGATATCTATTGTTTTATTCATTTTTCCGTTTTTTTGAGGTTATTTAGGTTAATATGATTAACAGCATTGACCAGTTCTTCCCAAGATTGATGCATTAATTTGAGAAAATCGCGTCCTTTGTCTGTTAAGTAGTAGTATTTGCGAGGCGGTCCGGCGGTAGATTCTTCCCAACGGTAGGTTAAATAACCTGCATTTTTAAGCCGTGTCAGTAATGGATAAACCGTACCTTCCACTACAATCATTTTGGCGTCTTTTAATTCTTGCAAAATATCAGAAGTATAGGCGGCTTCTCGCTGGTTGAGAATATTGAGAATACAGTATTCCAAAACACCTTTACGCATTTGTGATTTGATATTTTCTATTTTCATATGAGCTTTATTTGATAAACCTGATCGTCAACGGATAATGAAATGTTTTGCCTTTACCGGCTTTTACAGTAGCGACAATTATTAAAATAATCCATATAAGAAATAATAATCCTATTCCGGAAATCAGAATCCACAAACCCGGTAAAGACCACAACATGGTTGCCGGGTCATCCTCTGTTGCCATGGATAATACCGGTGATAGGAAAAGAACTAAACCGGTTATCATGATAACTATTTGGTATAAAAAGATGCTGATATTAAAATTCAAAGCTTCTTTTCCGTTTTCATCGGTGAAAGAATTTTGATCCCGCCAGATAATCCATGTGATTAAAGGTCCTAGAATACTACCAAACGGTATGCCTACTAATGAAGACAACGCACTGATATGAATGATTGCGGCATGAGATGTCTCTTCCGGTTGCGGTTTTTGAGAAATTTTGGTTAAAGTTTCCATAATTATTTTTTTAATGTTACAATATTATGACGAAAAAAATGTAACTTTGTTACACAAGCAAATATACAATAAATAGTAATATGTATAACAAGGTATCTAATTTTTTTTGTAAAAAAAAGCAGTTCTATGTTAAATCAGTAGCGGATATTCTATTAAATGTACAATTATGACGTTGTAGGGATATCATTAAATGGCTTTGTTTATCACTTTTTCAGTTAGATTGGTGATAAATAATATAATTTAATGTATCAAACATGTATCTAAAACCTCATTGATTGATAAACCAAAACAAATCCTTTTTCTTTTATGCCATATTTCGTAACTTAAATGATCGAACTATTTTATATAACGATGTCGCAACATATCCCGTTTTTTACGGCTTATGTCAGGTTACGGACGGGTTAACCGGTAATCTTTCTGTAATTCCTCAAAAAAAGAATTAAATTTGCAGTAGAACGAATAATATGCATTTAAATATGAAATTCACGCCTAAACATATCAACCGTTTTTTATTATTTCATTTACCGAGTGCCTGGATTAGCGGTGTCCGGCTAAAGAGCATTGATGATAACGAAGCTGTTGTAACGGCTAAGCACCGTTGGATTAATCAAAATCCTTTTAATTCCATGTATTTTGCAGTTTTGGCAATGGGAGCGGAATTATCAACCGGTATTTTGGTTATGAAAAAAATACAGGAATCCGGAAAAAATATTTCAATGTTGGTAACCGGCACACATGCTGTTTTTACCAAGAAAGCCAAGGGGCGTATTAGTTTTGTCTGCACACAAGGGCAATCGATAGACGCTTATATTACACAAGCTATTCAAACCGGTCAAGGCGTTGAATTTGAATTGACTTCTCATGCTTATAATGAAGCAGGTGAAAAGGTATGTACCTTTGTGTTTCAATGGAGTATAAAATTAAAGTCGTCGTAAAAAGATTAGCAAAGTACTTCTTGAAATTTAGCTTTTACTTTTCTATTTGTTGCTTGTAAACGAGTTAACATTTAAATTTTGAATATGATACAACATACGATACTGCGTTACAATAAGGAGATAATTAGGTAGAAGGAAAATCTTCTTTTTGGCTTTTTCATGTTAGATTTGAGGATTAATAATTCATTTCAACAACCAAATATGTTTTCCAACCTGTTTAATATTAGTGTCATGTCAAGTGTATTATGACTCATAAGGCGAAGTTATTTTTGTGGAGAGCAAGGCATTAAATTTTCAGCATAGCCGTAGCTATGGTTAAAATTTTTAACGCAGCTATCTGCAAAAATAACGAGTGCTTGGTATGTTAATAATATGCTTGACATGACACTAGGCTCACAAGAATTTTTTTTATTTAGTATTAAGCCCTTTTTTGACTACTACGCAAGTATAATAAAATATACAACTACTTATAAAATAAATATCAGTCATACTTTCATTTATACTTAAAAGTCAAGCAATTATAAATAAAATTGATTTAAATCATAAAAAATATCAATTAAAAATGTAAGGAATGTTACACAAATCCGACTACATTAGCAGTAATTTAAAAACTTATAAAAATGAAAACCAAAAGATTATTATTGGCATTTAGTGTTTTAGTTGTAGGATTTATTTCACTAACGGCAATGAGTAATACTAAAAACAAGCGAATGTATCCAACATCTAAACAAGTGGTATCACGGAGTTTTAATTTCCGGGCAGATAAATGTGGAGATGGAAAGTGCGGAGATGCCAAATCATCAACACAAAAGGCTAAAAAAAACGATACCTTAAATAAGTGTGGTGGTAGCAAATGCGGTGATGGTAAACAAAAGAAGGATAAAACAAAATCCGGTGATACAAAATGGGGCAATGGTAAGTGTGGAAAATCTTAATTTTTAAAATATAAAACTTAAATGATATGGATAAATTGAAAAAAATTTACATGACACTCGTAAAAGCCGGACAAAAAACACAAGATATTTCTCTGTTGTTGATGCGTTTGGTCCTGGCTTATGGATTTTATGGGCCTGCTATGATGAAATGGCAAAACATGCATGCCATAGGTGATTGGTTTAAGTCTTTGGGCTATCCGGCACCTTACTTCAATGCTTATATAGCCGGAATAACAGAACTAACCGGGGTTGTTTTGTTGGTTCTCGGTTTTGGAACCCGTATTATTACTTTGCTATTAATTTTTGTTATGTTCATAGCCATAACTACCGTCCATCTAAGACACGGATTTGAAGCTGGTAATAACGGATTTGAAATTCCGTTATACTATGCCATTATGTTATTTGCATTGTTTTCCTTTGGCCCCGGAAAATTCAGTTTGGATAATTTTTTAAAAAAATGATGTTTTCATATCCCAAAAAATAAGTGTTTCATAATCACTTATGTGTTGTTTGACAAACCACTGATTTCCTAAAAAATCAGTGGTTTTGTTAGACATTATATTAACAAAAAAACAAGAAAATGAAATCAAAAAATATTGAAAAATTTAAACAAAAATGCGGACCATGGGCAATAGTAACCGGCGCATCATCCGGTATAGGAACAGAATTTGCCAAAAAACTGGCAGCTATCGGATTGAATTTGGTTTTGGTAGCCCGTAGAAAAGATTGCTTGGAAGTTTTAAAACAAAATCTTGAACAAGCTTATAACATTCAGGTCAAAATTACTGCGGTAGATTTAACAGAACCGGATTTTCTATCAAAAATACGTGATTTGACCGATAATATTGAAGTGGGTTTATTAGTTAGTAATGCCGGTATGATGTATCTTGGTGATTATTTTGAAAACAATCTTGAAACCGAAATGAAAATGGTAGATTTGAACATCAAAGCACCATCAATATTGCCCCATCATTTTGGAAAAAAAATGGTTGAAAGGTCTAAAGGTGGTATTATTTATATGGCTTCGATGATTGGGTTTATGGGCACCCCTTTTGCAACGGCTTATGCAGCTTCAAAAGCATATGAAATCTCCAAAGCCGAAGGTTTAGCATACGAACTTAAATCAAGAGGTATAGATGTTTTGGCTTTAAATCCCGGGTTAACCGAAACGGAAATGACCGCCAATTATGACTTTTCAAGTATGCCTATGAAACTTATGAAACCCGAAAAAGTAGTTCGCACTGCTTTGCATTGTTTGGGACGTCGTACATTAGCAACACCGGGAAAAATGAACAATATGATGGTCTTTTTTTCCAAACATCTGATGAATCGTCAAATGAATACTAATATGTTTGGCGGTTTTATGAAAAAAACATTTTAGTGCGTTATTTTTTTCTGTTTCAATACCTTTTTACATGGTATTGAAACAGTTTTTTAAATATATGCTAAACCAATACAAATACAAACATACAAACAAGTTCTTTTTTTCAATACCTTTGTTCTTTAAGATATAATTGAAATGAAAATTTTAGTTTTGTTTTTAATAACTTTTGAAGTTTTTCTTTATTCTTGTCAAAATCCGGTTAAAAAAGACCATTCTACGCATCAGACGACCAATACTATAAATTTTAATAAAGAAGGAGAATTAACGGTCATTGACGGTTCGGGACAAACCAAAGCCGGTTTTGATATTGAATTTGCCCGTGATGATTATGAGCGTGAAACCGGATTAATGTATCGTACAAGTATGCAAGACAATCAAGCCATGCTTTTCATTTTTGATGAAGACAAGCCACGTTATTTTTGGATGAAAAACACTTATATTCCGTTAGATATCATATATATAGATGTTGGTAAACGTATTGTGAGCATTATTAAAAATACTAAACCTCTTGATGAAACAGCTTTGCCTTCAAAATATCCTGTGAAATATGTTTTGGAAATAAAAGCGGGATTGTCAGATGCTTACAATTTGCAAGAAGGCGACAAAGTGTCATGGCAGTCTATACACCGGGATTAATACCGAAACCGATACCTTTTTTTGTTCTGATTTTATTTTTACCGATTTTTTTTCTGAGATTATTCATGTGTACGTCCAAAGTTCTCTCTCCTACAATGACTTGATTACCCCAGATGTGTTCGTAAATTTCTTCGCGTGAAAAAATCTTTTCCGTATCTTTAGCTAACAGAGATAAAATATCAAACTCTATTTTTGTTAGCGGCAGTTCTTTGCCTTTACGGGTAACTTTCCTTTTTTTCGGATTTATAACGAGGTTACCGATACGGATTTTTTTTCCGTTTTCTTTTTTAAATTTTTTACGACAATTGAAAAAGGCGGTGATTTTGGCCTTAATTAATTGTTCACTCCAGTTTTCATCAATATAATCATCGATTCCGTTTTGAAAACATTGCAATAGTAATGTCTCATTAAAAGGAGCATAAACAAAAACAGGTATTTTTTGTGATATTTTTTGTTGAAACAAAATGGCATCGTCACAGAGATGTTTTGATTTCCAATGTATCAGTACCAAATGAATCTTATGTTCCGGCTGCCAATTGTCAGGCGTCCGTAATTCAAAATCAAGACCTAACAAATTTTGAAATTTTCCAATTAATTTTTTAGGAAAATTGACCAAAAGAATGTTATATTTTTTCATACAATGGATATAAAATCGTTTATTGTTTGGTAAAATTTTTATAAACCGGAATTTCAGTTAATATTTTTATGGTTCAATCGTTGGTATTCCTTGTTGAGGAATGTTTTTAATTTAGCTTTTAACTTTTTAACCACTTTGGCATAAGCCGGATCATCAACCAGATTTCTGGTTTCGATCGGGTCTTTTTCATAGTCGTACAATTCACGGCCGACGATGTTTTCTTCTTTATACGGTTTGAATGATTTATAATAATTGCCATGCCATTCGGTATATCGGTATCTTTTGGTTCTGATAGAATACCCTTCCACTTTATTACCTCGTCTGTGATACTGGCTTATGGCAAAATCTTGTTTGATTTTCTTTTTGGTTAGGGGGTTTAACAGGGGAATTAGTGATTTACCTTCAGCTTGTTCCGGAATAGGGACGCCTGCCAAGTCGAAAATGGTTGGGAATAGATCCAAAAGTTCTACCGGATCGTCGATTTTGATACCTTTGGGAATCCCGGGGCCTATAATAATCATAGGGATACGTGTAGCTTGTTGAAAATTGGAATGTTTACACCATTCGGTATGGTCGCCGAGATGATAGCCGTGATCTCCCCACAAAACAATGATGGTATTATCAAGGATGCCTTTTTCTTCAAGACGTTTTAACAGTTTCCCTATTTGAGTATCGATATATGATATACCGGCCATATAACCGTGTATCAATTCTTTTTGTTTTGCCAACGGCAAAGTGTCGCCGTAAGTTAGATTGTCATCAATATCACTAAATGCACGGAGTTCGCCAAAACTGTGATAAGCGATTTCAGGAGTGCCTTCGGCCAGTTTTTGAAATTTGGCTACTTGTATTTTATCCTTGTCGTACAGATCCCAGTATTTTTTAGGGGCAACAAATGGTAAATGCGGTTTGTGAAATCCGACTGCCAAAAAGAAAGGTTTACCTGTTTGCGTCAGGGTATCTAATTGTTTCAGAGCCGTTTTAGCAATAATACCGTCAAGATAAGCTTCGTCCGATACATCGGCGCATTCGGTGCTGGGGCGTAAATGTTTGAAAACGTATTTACGCACGTTGCCGCCTTTCAGACCTTTAGCTAGCGCTTCTTTTCTCAATTGTTTCAATTTCTTTTTCGTTTGAGGGTCTTGGTAAAAATTAAAAGCCGGGTTGCCGTATTTGGGGTCAAAATCTTTGGGAAAAGCATAAGGAATAGACCAACTTTTGGCATCGTGTCCCGAAGATACGGATCCACTATTATGGCTCCCATGATAAATTTTGCCAACGCCGGTGGTTTCATAACCTTGTGTGATGAGATATTCGGGCATGGAGTACAAATCCGGTGCAGATTTTCTAAAATTGGTATGCAAATCCCATACTTTGGTTCGGTCGGGACGGGTACCGGTCATAACACTTGCTCTGGAAGGTCCGCAAACGGCTTGTTGTACATAAGCATTGGTAAAGGAAACCCCCATTTGTGATAATCTGTCAAAATTAGGGGTGCACATTTCGTCATGACCGTATGATGCCAATAAAGGTTTTAAGTCGTCAACAGCTATGAAAAGGATATTTTTCGGTTGTTGTTGGACCGGATTTTCAATTTTTCCGGTTTTTATTTGGTTATCAGTTGTGGATTTTTTGGTTGTGTTACAAGAAGCTAAAAATAAAAGAAATAGCAGGAACCAGTTACTCTTTTTCATAAATCTCATTTGTTATTTTTTTTATACTTATATTTTTTTCCACTAATCATTTCTTCTACGGATGTTTCGCCTTTCTGTGGTTTGACCAAACTGCCGAAATCGGTATCGGTAATTTTTCTAAATTCACTCAAAGGTTTGCCGTCTTTATATTGTTTCATCAATGATTTTAAGCGTTTTTTCAAATCTTTAATCACGTCGGCATAAGCGGGATTGTTGATTTCATTGTGCATTTGCAACGGGTCTTTGGTTAAATCATACAATTCCCATACATCTATATTGTAGTAAAAATGTGCCAAAGTGTATTTATCCGTCCGGATACCGTAATGCGGTTGAACGTGATGCCAATATGGAAATTCGTAATAATGATAGTACATGGCATTGTTTGCAGGATCGGACTGCCCGAAAAGTTCGGTTTTAAAACTTTTGCCTTGCGTTTGGTGTTCTGATTTAATATTGGCCAAGTCGAGTAGGGTAGGAGCGATATCGATATTTTTTACTATGCTTTCGTTGACACTTTTGGCTTTAACCTTTTTCGGATACCGGATAATAAATGGCATGTGCAAAGGCTCTTCGTAGATAAAGCGTTTGTCAAAGAAACCGTGTTCTCCCAAGAAAAATCCTTGGTCGGAGGTTAAAACAATGATCGTATTATCGGTTAAACCGTTTTGGTCGAGGTAATTCAAGACTTTACCGATATTATCATCTACCGATTTAACGCAAGCCAGATAATCCTTTATAAACCTTTGATACCGCCAGCGTCGTCCTTCTTCTTGGGTCATACCTTCGGGTTGCACAATTTCGCCTTTTTTGGCACCGTAAAAATCCCATTTTAAGCGTTCTTTACCTTTAAGACTATCCGGACGTTTTAGTTTCATATCCCGACGGCTCAAATAGTCCATGGTCATCTCCGTATCCCCGGCTGTTAATTCACGCCCTTTGTAATCATCGTTGAAATTTTCGGGATAGGGCATTTCTATGCTGTCCCAAATATGTTCATATTTCCGGTCGGGTTCCCAAGGCCGGTGTGGGGCTTTAAATTGTAAAAGCAATAAGAATGGTTTGTCGCTTTGGCGTTTTTTTTCCAGCCAATCCAAAGCAAACCCGGTGGTTATATTGGTAGCGTAACCTTGTTCTTTAACATTTTTACCGTTTTCGTTATAAACGGGATCCCAATAACGACCTTGTTGGTTGGCAACACTGTGATATTTATATACATCGAAACCTTTGGGTTCGGAACCGAGATGCCATTTTCCGAATAATGTGGTTTGATAATCGTGTTTTTGAAATTCTTGTGGAAATGTCCATATTTTATTGTTGAATTTGCCACCGCTTTCGTTTTTATAATAACCGTGAATATTACTATAATCACCGGTTAAAATACTAGCTCTACTCGGACCGCATATCGCATTAGTACACGTCATGTTTTTAAACAACATGCCTTCTTTGGCCAAACGGTCGATATTGGGTGTGGGAGCAATATCTTTGTATCTGCCGTTGTAGGCACTGATAGCTTCTATGGCCAAATCATCTGCCATAATGTAAATAATATTTGGGGGCAAATCCTTGGTAGCGGCAGTTTTATCAGCTTGTCCGTTTTTGTTGGTATTTGCGTTTTGACAAGAACTTGATACCAATAAAATAAGCGATAAAATAAAAGTGTAAATATTTTTCATCGATTAGTTTTTATGTTACCCGGTTAGGCCGGCTGACGTGTTAAGTATTTAATTGTATGATCTTCAATAAAATACTTTTACATCCTGACGTGAACGGTTTTCAAAACCAGTATATCTATTTATTTTTTTCATATTCATTTTTAAAGAAAGCAAATGCTTGTGCTTTCATTTTATTTTTAATCTTTTGATATTTCTCTTCACCGGCATGATTCACGGTTTCGAGCGGATCATTGATATAGTCATATAATTCTTCTGCAAAGATATCATTTTCATTAACAGGGTCGGTACTGACTTTACCTTTAATCCAAACGGTATAACGGTAATGATCGTTTCTGAAGCTGTATCCCATTTTATTGCCGCGTCTGATTTCAGATACAGCAAAATCTTTAACTTTTTTTGTAGTTCCGTAAATAACGGGTTTCAAACTTCTCCCGTCCAGGTTTCCCGGAATTTTTAGACCGGCCAAGTCGCAAAGTGTCGGGAAAATATCTACAAATTCCGTTGGAGAATCAATATGTCCGGTTTTGATATTTTCTGGTGTATATATCATCAAAGTGGAACGGGTCGCTTGCTCAAAATTGGAGTGTTTGTTCCACAAACTGTGATCACCGAGATGCCAACCATGGTCACCCCAAATAACAACAATTGTGTTTTTGTCCAAACCTAGTTCTTTCAGTTTTTTCAGCACTTTTCCTACCTGTACATCAACAAAACTAGTGCAGGCATAGTAACCATGTATAAGTTTTTTTTGAGTGTTTTTATCCAGGCGTAAAAGTCTGTTTTCATCCAAGCGGTATTCGATACTGTCGTCTTTATAGGACCGTAATTCGTTAGAACTGTGATAAGCCAGCTTGGGCCCGTTAACCGACATTTCTTGATATTTTGCCAAGGGAATTTTATCCGGGTCGTAGAGATCCCAATATTTTTTATTGGCGACAAAAGGCAGGTGTGGCCGTTTAAAACCTATGGCTGCGAAGAAAGGTTTGTCTTGTTTGGCTGCAGTTTCGAGCATTCTTATACCTTGATTGGCAATAGCGCCGTCAACATAAGCATCATCGGGCGCATCGGAAATTTCGTAAGGTGGTTTGTAATGTTTACGTACGTATAGCTGTGGATTTTTAACGCCTTTGGCTTTAGCTTCGGCCAACATTTTTTTGATACGGTTTTTGATTTTGGGATTTTGATAATAGCCGAAGACCGGTTGTCCGTATTTTTTATTGTAAGGAATTTCCCATTCTTTATAAAAAGGTACGGACCACGAAGGTTTGTCCATATCTTTATCGACACATCGCGGGTCATATATTTTTCCGACCCCCATAGTGAGATATCCGTTTTGTTTAAAATACTGCGGTATAGTTAAAATATCGGGATTTTTGTCCCGCATGCGGGTTTTGAGGTCACGCACTTTGGTATAATCCGGTCTTTTACCGGTCATCAGACTGGCACGTGAAGGCCCGCAAACAGCCCATTGACACATATTATTGTTAAATACGACGGCTTTTTCGGCAAATTTGTCCATATTGGGTGTAATAGCGTAAGGGTCGCCGTAAGCCCCTAAATCCGGTTTAAGGTCGTCTATAGCAATAAACAAAATGTTAAGTGGCTTTCCTTTTGTTTCCGTATTTAGGTTGGTTTGGGCAGTTTTGTTATTTATTTTTTCTTTGGAGACTGAGGAACAGTTCCAAAGATTAAGCTCCAAAATAACAAGGGAGAGTAGTAATAATCGTTTCATTGTTACAGTTTTAACAAGCCGGGATTTGGCATAAATTTATGCCAAATCCCGGTTGAAAATTGGTTGTTATAATTTAATTAAAGAAATTAATATCCCGGATTTTGATCGTCATTACCCAGACTTTCGTTTGCTGAAATTTCTTTACTGGGGATAGGAAGCAGCATAACTTTAGGGTCATCGGGATAAGTTATATCAAATCCTCTCCATGGCGTAAAACTATTGTGATTATCAATAACATGTGTTTTGAACCATTGGTATCCGCGTCTGTGGTTGTTAAACCAGTCATGCCCTTCACCCAGTAATTCGAATTGGTATTCTTTCATAATGGCTTCTCTGAATTCATCTTGTGTCAAACCACTCCAGTCAGCCGGTTCCGTAGCGGGCGGATTAGCTGAGTTTCGGGCTCTGGTCAATACTTCGTTAACATATTGATAAGCATTTGCAGGTCCGTTTAATTCGTTTTCTATCTCAGCTAACATCAAGAGTAAATCTGCATAACGGTAAACGATGTAATTCAAGTTAGAATCCGTAATTGTTTGGTTGGGATCTTTGACAAAATATTTGTATAAGAAAGGAAATCCTTTAAATAAATTTGGTCTATTGGGATTAGTCGGATATACTTTAATATCGAAGTTACCACCATATTTATGATATTGACTTATAAAGGTCATATCAATACGCGGGTCATCCAGATATTTGGCTTTATGGTCATCGATTGTTTCCGGATTGGGGCGGATACGTTGCCAAGCTTTTCCGGCAAAGGCATTATTCGGTGTGAATAATTTGAAAAGCTTGGAACTGTGTCCAACGTTATATTGAATTTCAAAAATAGATTCACTGGAATTGTCAGCTGTTGAAGGGTCCATAAACAGATCAGCATAGTTTGATACCAAAGTATAATGTCCGTAAACTTTGATGGCTTCATCATAAGCATCTTGCCAATAGCTACTGGTGTTATCATTACCCGCCAATTGCATATAAACCTTGGCTAAAAGCATATTGGAGGCTAATTTACTGGGATAGCCCAATGGTTGAGAACCTTGGTCAAACATCAGATTTTCCGCTTTGTGAGCGTCATTGATAATTTGATTATAAACTTCACTGATGTCGGCACGCGGCAGGTTGATATTATCCTTATTAGCAGGTTCTGTTCGTAATGGAACACCTCCGTAAAGTCTGACCAAATTGAAATACAAAAAACCACGTAAGAAATAAGCCGTTCCCAAAATATTTCTCATTTCGTCATCCGGGTTGTTTTCATCAATGCCATCGATGATGATATTAGCTCTTTCGATGCATGCATAAGATTGTTGCCAAAAATTGGTAACATAATTTTGGTCCGGTAACGGATTGAGTTTGGCTATATTTTGCCTATCACTTGGTTTACCGGAGATAAAAAAACCGGATGTAAAGTCGGTTAAGTGATGAAAATCGGCTCCGAAATATTTAAATTCTCCCATACCCGCTAGCAGGCCGTTGAGGGCTGTTCTGGCATTGTAAGCAGATGAAAAAACATCTTCTTTTTGCAAATAAGGCGAATCTTCTTCCATTTTGCAAGAAACTACCGCCGTTAATATTGATACGATGAGTAAAAATTTATATATGGTTTTCATAATTTGATTGTTTTTAAAGTTTGATATTAACACCGAGAGAATAAGTCATGATATTAGGTGTACTTAACCAGTCCACACCGAGGATGGTACCATCGTATAAGAAACTGGTTATTTCGGGGTCATAACCACTATAATTGGTAATGGTAAATAAATTATTGGCCGAGATATAAACACCGGCAGATTTTATAATAGGATTTTTCTTGAATTTAAAATCGTAATTGAGCGTAATGTTTTTTAATCGGAGATATGAACCGTCTTCGACCAATCTGTCAGTCGGCAATTCGGATGTCATAACGTATCCGACACGTGGATGAGAAGCATCGGTATTATCCGGTCTCCAAGCATCGTTATAAGCATCAGGTCTGATATTTTGCCAGGTTCCGGCGGCATAATCTTCAACCATTAAATTTCCGTTCATAATGTCATTGCCGTAGGTTCCGTTAAACAACATGTTTAAAGTAAGGTTTTTAAAAGTTATATTGGCATTAAATCCGTAAGTAAAATCGGGGTTAGGGTCTCCAATATTTGTTTTATCGGCATCGGTTATAAGGCCATCTCCATTGATATCAACAAATTTTACATCTCCGGCTTGATTGGCGACACCGTTAAAATGTGGTCCGGCATTGGCTTCGGCTTGTGTTTCATAGATACCGTCGGTTTTGTAACCCCAAAACAGCCCGGCAGGTTGTCCTTCTATAAAAGCGTTGGCCGGTGATTTAAAATTGTTTCCGGTTGAGACTTTATTACCGAGGTAATAAGAAACCATTTGTTTTTCGCCGTTTAACCAGATTTCTGAGGGCGGCAAGGCACTCAAATCGGTAATTTTGTTTCTGTTAATGGAAATATTGGCGCCGATATTAACAGAAAAGTCTTTCTTATCAATAGCTAAGGCATTAACAGAAAATTCAATACCCTTGTTGACCAGACTACCTTGATTCATAATCATGTTTCCATAACCGGAAGATAAAGGTAATGGTTTGAAAATAAGTAGATTACTTGTTTTTTTATTGTAAACATCCAGTGTGGTTTGAATACGGTTTTGAAGGAAGCCGAGGTCGGCACCGATATTGGCTTGGGTGGTTGTTTCCCAGGTTAAATCATCGTTGGCAATATTGAGAGGCACTACTCCGAGAACGGTTGAGTTACCGGCATCTGAATAATAAACGGAACCGAAATTACCGAATGTTTGATAAGGCTTAATGGCTTGATTACCGACTTGTCCCCAACTGGCTCTCAATTTCAATTTTGAAATGGTCTCGGAATCTTCCAAGAAACTTTCTTTGGCGGCATTCCAGGCAAAAGAAAAGGCTGGGAAATAACCTGTTTTGTGTTTTCCTTTAAATTTGGAAGATTTGTCAGCCCTGAACGAAGCATTAAAAATATATTTATCTTTTAAGGTATAAGTGACACGAGTCAAATAAGAGAATACATTGTCTTGAATACCGACCACGGTTGTATATGGTGTAAGAATCAATTGTCCCAATTCCGGTTTGATATCTCTTAAAACATCGATAGGAAAGTCACCAACTTCGTAAACACTGATATTTTTATTACTGCCGTCGTATGTAATACCGGCAACAGCATTGATGTGGTGATCATCACCTATTTGTTTGCGGAACATCAACAGGTTGTCTATCGTATAAGCGGTTTTGTCAAATCCGGACAGTGCTAAATAGCCGTTGGTAAAACTACCTTTTCCTACCGTATGATCATACCAGCGTGATCTTCTTTTATTCCGGTAATTGATACCGGCATTTAATTTGTAACGGAGCCATGGTTTGATTTTATAAGTGGTTTGAATGGCAAAGTTCAAACGTTTTTCATTATTTTTATCTTCATATCCATCGAGCCATTGAAAAGGATTTCCAACGCCCAATTCGGGATTATCTTCGCTTAATTCGCCGTTTACAAGCGGATTATATGAAATTAACTGACGGGTAAAACTTCTTGAACCGCCTGATTTGGAACCGCCTTGTGCCATGGTTCCTTTTCCTGTATAGATGTTTAAGCGGGTTACAAATTTGATTTTTTTTGTTAAATCGTTAGCGTAATTTAACCGAAAATTATTAGTATTTAAGAATGTATTTGGGATGATACCATTGGTATTTTTTCGCGTAAAGGAAATATAATAAGTGGATTTTTTCAATCCGCCACTGACATTAAAACCATTGTTAAAACTAATGGGATTGTAATAAATTTCTTTTTGCCAATATACTTGACGCAAAGGATTTCCCTTTGGTTGACCGGTATTTGAGTCTATTAAATAGACATCGTCGTTGTCTATATAGTAGTTTGCTTGATTTCCTTGAAGTGTAGTTACATCATTTCTGTATTGGGCATAAGTTGTACCGTTTAAAACAGGAATCAATTTAGTAGCACTGGAAATAAAGGCATAACTGTAAACATTGACGGTGGGTTGTCCTTTTTTTCCTTTTTTGGTCGTAATCAAAACAACTCCGTTGGCCCCGCGTGAACCGTAAATAGCCGTAGCGGAAGCATCTTTTAAAATAACGATACTTTTGATGTCTTGCGGGTCGATACCTGTCAAACCGTTTTGAGGGGTTTGCATTTCATTGGCATCGGTAGAAGCATCCGGTACATCTTCGGCAGCTGAATTGATAATAACGCCATCTACTACATATAAAGGTTCGTTATTACCTCTCAAACTGTTTGCCCCTCTGATTCGCACACTGACAGCTCCCCCCGGCGTGCCGGTATTGGAATTAATCTGTATACCGGTACTACGACCTTGTAATAATGATGCGACATTGTTATACTGACGTGCTACAACTTGTTTGGTTTTAACTTCTGAAACGGTTCCTGAAATTTGATTTTTAGGAGAAGTTCCGTAACCGATGACCACTTCTTGAAGCTTTTCTTTGGATTCTTTCATGGTTATGTTGAGAACTTCTTGTTGGGTAACTTTAACTTTAACGGGTTCATAACCGATATAGCTGAAAATTAACGTTGCCGGTGTTTTTTCAAGTTCTATTTTAAAATTACCGTCAAAATCCGTGACGGTCCCGTATTGGGTTCCTTCCACTTGAATGGAAACGCCTACCATAGGCTCATTTTTTTCATCTTTAACTGTTCCTCTAACGGTATGTTGAGCTAACATACTTAAAGGAAGCATCAATAAAAGAATTAATAGTAAATTTTTCATAGCTAAGTTTATTTTTTTGTTTTATAAATTTCCAGCTAATTTAAAAGATTTGTTTTTAATTATCTCCATAAAATTATCCTAAAAGGTATGTTTTCTGTCATTTTAGTGTAAAAATTACGAGAATCTTAATATAATTTAATTAAAAATGATAAATGTCATTAAAATTTTATTTTTTCGGACGGTCTTTTTTTAAGCTTTCCAGAAATTGGCGAGGCGACATATTGTTAAATTTTTTAAAGACCGTACTAAAGTATTTGGGATTGGAGAAACCGGAACTGTATGCCACTTCCTTAATACTCATTTCACCTTTAATCAACAGTTTTTTAGCCAAACGTAATTTAGATTGGACTATGAAATCTTGGGGGGACAAATCGACCAGATTTTTTAGTTTCATATAAAGGGATGTCCGGCTCATTCCCATTTTTTCGGATAAATCGTGCACGGAGAAATTGCTGTTTTCGATGTTGTCCAATATAATTTTTTCTAATTTGTTTAAAAATTCCTTGTCATTTTTATTGCGATATAGAGCAGCATTGTCTATATTGTTTTCGTGTATATATTTTTTACGCAGGTTTTCTTGAAATTTTAAGGTATTTAAAATTTTACTTATCAAATACTTCATATTAACGGGTTTTTCAAAATAATCCGTAATACCCGTTTCAACACTTTTCATTTTTTGGTCGGTGTCGTGGATGACACTGAGCATAAAAATAGGAATATGATTCAAATTGATATCATTTTTGATGATTTTTGCCATTTCCATACCGTCCATTTCGGGCATGATTAAATCCGTAATGATGATATCAGGGTTGATTTGATAAGCTTTTTCCAATCCTTCTTTACCGTTTTTAGCTTCAAAAACTTGGAAATAATAACTTAATGCTTTGACAAGTGTTTGACGCAGCTCGTCATTGTCTTCAATGATTAAGATTTTGGCATTACTGTAGTTGTCCAAGTTGGCCAAATCTTCAAAATTGTCTTTTAGTTTTTGAATATCTCCGGTTCCGGCTATGGCCTTTTCATGATATTTATGAGCAAAATTTTTCAAAAAAACCGTAAATTTTGAGCCATGGTTCTCCCGACTGTCAAATTTGATATGACCACCGGCTTTATCCAGAAGTTTTTTTACCATAATTAATCCCAAACCTGTTCCGGGTCTTTGACTGTTTATGGCATTGCGGGCACGGTAATAACGGTTAAGAATATATTTCTGTTGGTCTTTGGGAATGCCTAGACCTTCATCTATCACTTCTATTTTCATATCTTCTTTACCGGATTTAAGAATGTTGATAAATATTTTTCCGTTGTCATACGAATACTTGATAGCATTGGAAATAAGATTTAGCAAAATTTTTTCCAGATATTCTCTGTTATAATAGAACGATCGCTTGCCCCATTCATTGTTGATTTTTACTTGTAAATGTCGTTTTTTGATAATGGGTTTATAGTTGCTCAATAAGTTGTCAATCAACGATTTGATGTTAATTTTGTGTATTTCTTCGTTAAAATGTTTGCCAGAAGTATAGCGTTGAAAATTCAACATTTGTTCAAATAATGATTTTATTTGATTGACATTTTTTTTAATACGTTTTTTGTCTTGTTCTTCCAATTCATTTTCCGATGTGATACTGTTCAGCGATGAAATCAATACGGCCATAGGGGTTTTTATTTCGTGAGTGATGTTGTTAAAAAAGTCAATTTGATTATCGGCGTGTTTTTTGTTGATGATGAAACTAAAAATACGGTAGATAATCCAAAATAAAATAACCGTAAAAATACTATAAATAATATATGCCCAAGTGCTTTGCCACCATGGGGTCATAATATGTATTTGAATTTTTCTTACCGGTCCGGCTTTACCGTATTTGTTAAAAGCTTTGACTTTAAAGGTATAATTTCCGGTATTTAAATTGGTATAAGTAGCTATATTATTATATGTTGGCAGCATCCAATCTTGATCAAACCCTTCAAGTTTCCAGGAATATTTTACTTGCGAGGGATTATCTTGTAAAATACCTGTAAATTTTATTTCAAAGGAATTTTGGCCGTGTTTCAGATTAATTTTACGGGTTGCATCAATATGTAATTTTAAAGGTTTTTCGCCGGGTTTTATAATTTTGTTTGAAAGTTTAAATTCGTCAAAAACGATTTGGGGTAATGATGTTTTGGGTCTGATATCGTGGGGATTAAACAAGGTTGCCCCGTTAATGCCTCCAAAAACAAAGATTTTATCGGAAATTTTACAATAACTACCCGGATTGTATTCTACCGATGCCAAGCCGTCCGTATGGTCGTAAATTTGAATAATGGTATCTTTGGGTGTGATTTGGATATGAGCCAGACCTTTGGTTGTACTGACCCACAGGTTTGTATCATTGGTAGCCAAGATACCTTGAACAATATCGGAAGGCAAGCCTTTTGTCATGTTAATGGCTTTTTTTGACTGTGTATCGGGGTCATAAAAAATGAGACCGGCACCGTTAGTCCCTATAATCAGTTGTCCGTTTCCGGTTTCGTATATACTGTTGACTTTAGGAAAAGCCAATTCTTTTCCGGGTAGAATGTTTTTGATATGTCTGAATTGTTGCAGACTGTCATTAATAATGTATATACCGCCTCGGCAACCGGCAATAATGTCCCCGTCTTTAGTTTCAGTTAGTGTCCTGACATCTACTATCGGATAAGAATCAACTGTAAGGTCCGGTCTTATGACGCGTATATTTTTTTCAATACCTCCTACCCATAGATTTCCTTTTTTATCTTTGAGTAAGGCATATATTTTTTTAAAATTCAAATTGGGAATTTTCAAGTCGCCGGCGCGCCATTGACGGTAATTGTGAATATTTACTTTGTATAATCCATTACCGTATGTCCCCACCCACATATAATCTCCATCAGGTTGTAACGATAAAACGATACTATTGACCGGATTGTTTTTTTTGTTTTTTAACAGGAGGTGTTTCCATGTGTTATTTGAAAGGTCCAAAATACTGATACCTTTTTTGGTTCCAAACCAAATTTTGCCTGTTTTGTCCTTTTGGATGGCTCGAATAAAATCGGTTTTAAGGCTATTGTCGTTGTTGATTTGGTGTTTTATGACATTAAACGGCGACGGATGTAAATAGAAATAATTGATACCGCCTCCGTAAGTGGCAATCCACATAATGTTTTCTTTGCCGATTTCCAAATCATAAACCCCATTGCTTAAAATGGTTTCCGGTATATCGGCATTTTCAACAATATGATTGAGTAGGTTGAAATTGGCATCAAATTTATAGAGACCTTTTCCGTCTGTTCCTATATAGTAATTTTTTTGGTCGTCATTTACGATATCGAATATAGGTTTATTGATTTGAGGGGTTATAGGTAATAATTCGGCACTGAAATTATTCGTGTTGACTTTAAATATTTCTCCCGATTTGGCCCCTGCCAGGATTTGATTGTTGATATTGACAATGCTTCTTATAAATTTTTTCTTTTTAAGTTTTATTTTGCGCAATTCTTGTGTATTGATGTCAAAAGCATAAAATCCGTCGGTAGCTCCCAGCAAAATATAGTTTTTGAAGCTCAATAATGCATAAATGTTCTTTCCGGGTAAATAATGTTTTAGTTGCAATTTGTTATCAAGTTCCCATAATCCGTTAAATCCCCCGAACCAAATATGATGTTTTTCATCTTCAACGATGGTAGTAACATGTCCGGGATTTTTACTATCCCCGGTTTTTATCAAATCAAAGCGGTCAAAATATTTGTTGTACTGGCAAATACCTTTTTCCAACCCTATCCAAATACGTTGTTTGGAATCGATAAGTAATGTCAAAACCCTGCTACTGACCATTTGGGGCAGGCCGTTATAAGGATTATATAGTTTGAATTTTTTTGAATCGAATTTTAAGACCCCTTCTTCGGAAGCTATCCATAAGTTACCGGTGCTGTCTTGTTTGACGGCGTATGTGATGCTTTGAGGGGCATTGCCTTTACCGCTTAATTTGTGAATTATTATTTCTCCGGTTTGTCCGGTTAAATTTTGTCGAAAGATTAATAGAAAGAGAAAAAGGGTAAACTTATTAATTTTGGGACCTGACATTTCGGATTAAATTTGTTTGTGGCATTAAAAATACTAATAAAAATGATAAAAAAACAAAGTTGCTTAAATTTTAAGCAACTTTGCAGATAAATCAGATTAAATCTAATTTATTATGTTTGTTTGTGTTTATATTATAAATCAAATTTTCCGGGCAGTTTATCCAAATATTTCGTTTTGAGTTCTGCTTTCATTTCTTTGATGATTTTGGCATATTTAGGGTCATTAATCAGGTTATGCTGTTCACCGGGGTCTTTTTCCAGGTCATAAAATTGATCCAAATCGTGATAATGAGGCATGGAAATATAAGCTGCATGTTCAGCTCCACCACCGCCGGGAATCATTTCCAGTTGTCCGAAAGGAGCTTTCGGGTCATGAGAAATAGCGTGTTCACCAAATGATTCTCTGAATTTATTGTATTTTTCCAAGGTATCTTTACGTTGTTCCAAAGTCATGTTCATTGCCCATTTAGGGTATCTGACGGCATAATATTTATAATGACCTTTGGTAATGGCGCGGGCATAACCCAGTTCGTGATACATGGAAGTGCGTTTGTTGTAAGGTTTACCTTCGAGAGCCGGTGCAAAACTGTATCCGTCAAAATTATGTTGAATAGTATCGCCGGCCAAAGCCAATAAAGTCGGTAGGAAATCAACATTTGAAACAGGGTCTTTTAGAATATGGCCTACTTTGAAACCGCCTTTTTTCCAAATAAAGGCTTGCGAATTGATACCACCTTCATAAAGGGTTCCTTTTTGATTTTGTCCGTGATCGTTAAAGAATACGATAATAGTGTTGTCCAAAACGCCTTGTTTTTCCAATTCTTTAAATAATGCCCCGAGTGCGTCGTCTAACCACAGGACATTTTCTTTGTTTTGGCCTTCAAATCCGGCTGCTTTTATACGTCTTTTGATAGATTCTATATTTCTGATAGTCGGTTCCAGTCCGGGATCTTTGGCAATTTGTTTTTTTTGTTCGGGCGTTAATTCGCCTTTATATTGCGGAAGGACTTCGGGAGCTTTTCCTAAAATACCACGTGCCGTAATTCGACGGTCGGACAGCCAGGAATGTTCAGGGTCAAGCGGCGCGTGTGTCAAAGTAGAGGCTATGTAAAGCATAAAAGGTTGGTCTTTGTATTTTCTGATAAAATTGACACCGCCTTCGGCAATCCAATCGTTGTTTTGGTAAGCCAGTGCTCTGTTTCCTAACCAATTAGGATTGTTGTGATAAAGTTTTTCGGCATAATCAAAACCTGATTTTTGGATGTCCTTTTGTAATTCGTGATAGTGGTATTCCAATTGTTTTTTGACCTCGGGATCACGCGGGTCAGCGTATAAATCAAAGGTAACACCGGCTTCTCCTACTTGTTTTTTGCTTTCTATAACGTGATTTTTCCCTACAAAACCGGTTTTATATCCCAATGCTTGAAAATAATTTCCCATGGTTTTGTCTTTGCCGGGAACGATAAATGAATTCCATTGAATAACCGTTTGTCCGTCATTTTTTTGAGTAAACCATTTAAAACTCTCGTTTTGAGCCCGGCTGGCATAATTGCCGGTTAAACAATTGTATCGGCTAGGCGTGCAAACAGGGGAAACAACTTTGATGTTATCCAACCAAACGCCTTCTTTGGCCAATCTGTCAATATTCGGTGTTAAGTTAGCCGGTTTACCGTCCTTGGTTTGTCCTTCCGGAATATTGTTAAACATCCAGGGATACATATCATCCGCTATAAAGAAAATGATATTTGGTTTTTTTGTTTTTTGTTTTTCAGCAGTTTGTTTATCATCATTTTGAGGTATTGTTTTATGACCGTTTTGACATCCGGTTATCAAAACGCCTGTAAAAAAAATAATAAACAAAAGTTTTAAAGTTTTCATTTTTTTCTTTATTCTCTGTTAATACACAAAAATAAACAATTTCTGCTCAAATAATGTTACAAAAGTGCTTACTTTATTTCTATTTAAATTCTTTTTATTGTCAGAAGTGGTTTGTTTGTGATAAAAAATGTTCTAAAAATTGTTTGATATAGCGTTAATATTCTATAAAATGTTAAATTTCGTAAAAAAAATAATAAATATATGGCGAATAAGTTCTCATTTTTTATAATGTTTTATTTCTTTTTTTCTTGTTCCGTTAAACGTAGTCATAACGGTCTAGCCGGTAATACGGTTTTAAATCACGGCTTATTGCATGTGCAGGGTAGTCATATTGTTGATAAAGATAAAAAACTTGTAAGTTTGGCGGGTAATAGTTTTTTTTGGTCCAATCCTTATTGGAAGGGCGTGAAATTTTATACCAAAGACGTGGTTCGTTGGTTACATAAAGATTGGCATACACAAATTATCCGCGTGCCATTAGCGGCCGATCCAGATGTTAAGGACGGGTATTTGTATGAACCGGAAGTCAATTTGAAAGCTGTTGAAAGGTTGGTTGATGCGGCCATCGACGAAGGGATATATGTTATTATCGATTGGCATTCGCATCATGCCGAGCAAAATGAAGCGCAAGCTATTGCTTTTTTTGAAAGGATGGCACGTCAATATGGTAAATATCCTAATGTAATGTATGAAATTTATAACGAACCTTTAAAAGTGTCTTGGGATACCGTAGTCAAACCTTATGCAGAACGCGTTATAAGTGCTATTAGAAAGATAGACCCTGATAATATGATAATTGTAGGCTCGCCACATTGGTCAAAAGATGTGGATATTGTATCTGAAAATCCCATTACCGGTTATAATAATATAGCTTATACATTTCATTTTTATGCCGGTAGTAATTTTGACTGGTTAAGTAAAAAAATGACAAAGGCTATTCAAAACGGTTTACCTTTGTTTGTTACCGAATGGGGTACGGTTGATGCCAATGGAGACGGAAAAGTGCATTTGGAAGTAGTAAAAATGTGGATGGAATTGTTGAAAAAATATCAACTTAGTCATTGTAACTGGTCTGTCAACGATAAAACCGAAGGTGCTTCCATATTAAAACCCGGAGCTTCTACAAAAGGCGGTTGGACGGAAAAAGATTTAACACCTTCGGGAAAATTAGTTAGATATTATATTCGAAATTGGCAAAATATAGTTAATCAAAACAAAAAATAAATATAAAAATTTAAAACAGCAACTCAATCCGGTTGCGATACAGCTTGATTTTACCTTCGTGTTCCAATTGTTTTAACAAGCGTGATACTACTACACGTGACGTTGACAAATCATTGGCAATTTCCTGATGAGTTATTGTAATGAGCTTGGTATTAAGAGCTTTGGAAGCTTTTGTGAGATATTTTAATATACGTTGGTCCATTTTCATAAAAACAACGGAATCCATCGTGTCGAGAAATTCTTTCATTCGTTTATTGTAATTTCTACAAACATAATATCGCCAACTAGGAAATTCTTTGGTTAAATTATCCATTAATTTTACGGGATAAAGTAACAATTCCCCATCGGTTTCCATGATAAAATCTATTTCACTTGTTTTAGTGGAAGCACAAATTGAAAAAGTTGCCGTGCAAGCTTCTTTTTCATTCAGATAAAACAAGATATGTTCTTCGCCTTTGTTATCTGTTCTGACAACTTTTGCCGTCCCGGATAAAACAATGGGAATTTCTTTGATTTCATCACCTCGCGAAATAACTTGTGTGTTTTCTTCTATTTGGACAATTCTTCCGTGTTCTACCAGATTTTCCAAAAGTTTTTCGGAAAAAATATCGCCTAAAACTTTTTCCAGTTTGTGTTGTTTTTCCATAACTTATATGCTTTTTACCTTTTCTATCTCAGGTAAATATTTTTTTATAATTTGTTTAACCCCGATATTCAAGGTTAAATTATTAATTTTACAGCTAAGACAATTTCCTTCAAATTGAACCAAAACTTCTTTATCGGAGAAATCAATCAAAGAAATATCACCGCCGTCTTTTTGTAAAAATGGTCTGATTTCATTTAACGCCATATTGAGTTTGGTCAATTTTTCTTGATTTTTTTTCATAAAGAAAATTTATCAGCTACTAAAATAATAATTTTATTTGACACTGCAACCGGCTTGATTGGTAATTTTTATTTTTTCAGTCGGTGGCAAAGTTTTATTACGTTTTACGGTTTCTTCAACGACATTTTTGGTAATTTGTTCAAAAGCTTTTTGTATGGTTGTATTTTCTTGCAAAGCCACAGGCCGTCCATAGTCACCGGATTCCCTGATACTTTGAACTAGTGGAATTTCACCTAAAAATGCCACACCTAAATCTTCGGCCAAATATTTTCCGCCGTCTCTACCGAAAATGTAATATTTATTTTCCGGGCACTCTTCGGGGGTAAAATAAGACATGTTTTCAACTATACCCAATACAGGCACGTTAATAGTCGGGTTTTTAAACATGTCAATTGATTTTTTAACATCGGCAATGGCGACATTTTGTGGGGTGGTAACCACAACGGCACCGGTTACCGGTAAGGTTTGCATGACCGATAGTTGAATATCGCCCGTTCCGGGAGGTAAATCGATTAATAAAAAGTCCAAATCGCCCCAATTGGTATCAAAAACCATCTGATTGATAGCGGAATTAGCCATACTACCCCGCCAAATCACCGCTTGACCGGGCTGGGCAAAATATCCGATAGACATATTTTTAACGCCGTGGGCTTCAATGGGAATGATCATGGTTTTGTCTCCTATTTTGGTAGCCCGCGGGCGTTCGCCTTGCGTGCCAAACATCAACGGAATGGAAGGACCGTAAACATCGGTATCTAAAATTCCGACTTTGAAACCCATTTTTGCCAAAGTTGTTGCCAGATTGGTCGTAACAGTGGATTTCCCAACCCCGCCTTTACCGGAAGCTACGGCAATGATATTCTTGATTTTTTTCAATGGTTTTTCTTTTTCGCTTTCGGGAATGACTACTTTGACATTGATTTTTGTTTCCACATCACTGAAATCTTTTGACAAAGCTTCCATAATATCATCTTCCAACTTCTTGCGAATATGAACTGCCGGCGAATCAATCATCGCATCAATTTCTATCTTTTTTCCGAATATATCGGATTTGGTTTTAACCTCTTTTATAACGCCGTTCTCAACAATATTCCCGGATTTCCCTTGAACACTGATATTTTTCAATAACGCTTCAACGGTTTCTTTATTTAATTTTTTACTCATCTCAATTTTAATTTTTTTTGGAAAAACAAAAATACAAAATTTTTCTTATTTAAAATCATTAAAAATTATGTTTGTTTAAGGGGCGGTTGCAAGCGGAATGAATTGGTAATTGACACTTCGACAGGCTCTGTGACCTATCACAAATCTAAAATCTTTAAAAATTTTCATTTCCTCAAAAAATATTATCTTGCAAATCATAAAAAAAAATACGGTTTTCCGGTAAACCAACTTTTGATAAAATGAAAATCTCATTGGCTTTAAAATCCAAATTATACAGGGCTACGGCATTATTGCTTTTATTGTTGGTTATAGGTGTTGTGGGTTTTTGCAGTCTCACAGGTATGAGTGTGATAGATGCTTTGTATATGACGGTTATCACTATAACTACAGTTGGTTTCGGGGAGGTGGTGCCATTGAGCCAGGAAGCACGGTTGTTTACGGTCTTTCTGATTTTAATCAGCGTAGTGGTTTTGGGTTATGTTATTACCGTACTGACCGAATATATTATAGAAGGCGAATTTTTTAAAAATCTAAAATATAAAAGCGTGCAAAAGAGGATACAACAACTTAATAATCATACAATTGTTTGCGGCTACGGACGAAACGGTAAGCAAGCCGTTTCCAAACTGCTCAAATACGGTAAAGATGTGGTCGTTATTGAGAATGATGAAAAAATAATTGAAGAATTGCAAGAATCCGGTTTACCCTTTATAGAAGGTGATGCCACAAAAGATGAGGTTTTATGTAAAGCCGGATTGAAAAATGCCGCCCATTTGATTACGACTTTGCCCTCGGATGCTGACAATCTGTTTGTTGTTTTATCGACACGGCAACAGAACAAAAAAATAAAAATTGTCAGCCGGGCTTCCGATGATGCTACCGACAAAAAATTGCGTATTGCCGGTGCCGATAACGTTATTATGCCCGATAAAATAGGTGGTGACCACATGGCATCGCTTATTGTAACGCCGGATATTATTGAGTTTGTTGATAAACTGTCGACTGATACCGGTCACAATACTTATATCAAAGAGATAGCTATAGATGATTTACCGGCGGAATTTTCTTCAAAATCCATCAGGGATTTGGATTTACGTCGCAAAACCGGCTGTTTGATTATCGGTTACAAGACACATGACAACGAATATATTGTCAATCCCGACCCTGATATAAAAATGATGCCCCATGCCAAACTCATCGTTTTGGGTAATGAATCACAGATTAGGAAGTTGAATGAGATGTTGAAGAATTTGTAAAAAACTTATGTGTGTAAAAAAAATCAAAGACATAGGCGGAAAAATCTAAAAAAAAACATATCTTTGCACACTGCTACCGGTATGGCGGAATAGGGTAGTGAAGTGTTTGAAAATCAAAGTCTAACGTCTTTCATTTCAATTTACCTCAAACTATTCCGGTTGAGATGAAATACAAAAAATTTATCAGCATGGCTGAAAATAACGAAAACAAAGAAGTGCAAGAGCAAGAAGCTGCTGCACAAAATGAGGTGCAAAACGATGCACAAGAAGTAACAGAAACGGTAGAAGCACAAGCAATGCCCGAAGAACAAAGTTCTGAAAATGTTCCGGCACAGGTTGAAGAGGAACAAGAACCGCAAGTGGAAGAAGTTGAACAACGAGACTCGCAAAAGTTTTTAGAAGAATTTAACTGGGATGCTTACGAACAAGGTATTGAGCCCATTAAAGATGAAAAACTTTTGGAGTTTGAAAAAATGGTTGAAGAAAAAATCAAAGTCCTCGATGAAAATGAAGTGATTGAAGGGACCGTAATAGGTTTGACTGACCGTGATGTAATTGTGGATATCAACTCCAAATCTGAAGGTGTTTTGTCCCGTAACGAATTTCGTTACAATCCCGATTTGAAAATCGGTGATAAAGTGGAAGTAATGGTTGTCCGTAAAGAGGATAAAAACGGTCAATTGGTATTGTCTCACAAACGGGCTCGTCAGCTCAAAGCTTGGGAGCGTGTTAACGAAGCGCTCGAAAAAGACGAAATCGTTAAAGGTTATATCAAAGCCCGAACCAAAGGTGGTATGATTGTCGATGTGTTCGGTATCGAAGCGTTCTTGCCCGGCTCACAAATTGATGTCAAACCTATCCGTGATTACGACCAATATGTGGGAAAAACCATGGAATTTAAGATTGTCAAAATCAATCCCGAATTTAAAAACGTGGTTGTGTCACATAAAGCACTTATCGAAGCCGATCTTGAAGAACAAAAACGTGAAATCATTTCCAAACTTGAAAAAGGTCAAGTTATAGAAGGAACCGTTAAAAATATCACTTCTTACGGTGTCTTTGTAGACTTGGGTGGTGTGGACGGATTGATTCACATTACCGATTTGGCTTGGAAACGTATCAATCATCCCAGTGAAGTGGTTAGTTTGGATGACAAATTAAAAGTGGTTATTTTGGATTTTGATGAGAAAAAATCCCGTATCCAACTCGGTTTGAAACAATTGGAACCGCATCCTTGGGATAATTTGGACGAAAACTTGAAAGTAGGTGATAAGGTCAAAGGAAAAGTTTCCGTTATTGCCGATTACGGTGCTTTTGTAGAAGTTAAACCCGGTGTGGAAGGTTTGATTCACGTTTCCGAAATGTCTTGGAGTACCCACTTGCGTTCTGCACAAGATTTTGTTAAAGAAGGTGAAGAAATTGAAGCGGTTGTTTTGTCATTGGACAGAGACGAACGCAAAATGTCTTTGGGTATGAAACAATTAACCCCCGATCCCTGGGAAGATATCGAGAAAAAATATCCAGTGGGTTCCAAGCACAAAGGTATTGTTCGCAACTTTACCAATTTCGGTGCTTTTGTCGAATTGGAAGAAGGTGTGGACGGTTTGATTTACATTTCCGATTTAACCTGGAACAAGCGGGTTAAACATCCTTCCGATGTGTTGAGTATTGGTGATGAAGTGGAAGTTATTGTTCTCGATGTGGATAAAGAAGGTCGTAAACTGAGCTTAGGCTTGAAACAATTGCAAGAAAATGTCTGGGATAAATATGCCGATAAATATACTGTCGGTAGTGAACATGAAGGCGAAGTAAAAGAAGCCGCCGGTAAAGGAGCGACTATTCTTTTGGACGGCGAAGTGGAAGCCTTTGCTCCGGGACGTTATATGATTAAAGAAGACGGTACAAAACTGAAAAAAGGCGAAAAAGCCAAATTCAAAGTTATTGAGTTTGATAAAGATGCCCAAAAGATTGTAGTATCTCATACGGCTACTTATAAAGAAGAGGAAGCGCGTATCGTCAATGAAAACAAAGCTAAAATGGAAAGTCAAGAAAAAGCAACCTTAGGCGATTTGGATGCTTTGGCACAATTGAAAAAAGATATGGAAAAAGGCAACAAATAATTTTCCATATAATATAATGTATAAAAAGCCGGCTGTTTAAGCTGGCTTTTTTAATGGGATAATTGGGATAATGTAGAACTGAAAATTGAAAATTAAGAATGAATCATTGACACTTCGACAGGCTCAGTGCACCGCACTTCGGTAAACTCGCAAATCTTGATTTGTTCCATTTCTCACATACCTTCCAATCCCGGCGTATGTCGGGAGGGTAGCAAGAAATGACCGGTTAATTCCGCAACGAAAGAATGTAGAGGTATGCAGTTAATTTGCACAAAAAAAATATATTTTTAATTTTTAATTACAACTTAATTATATCTTTGTAAAAAAAATATGCGCGTAGTTATACAAAGAGTCAGTCAGGCCAAAGTGGAAGTGTCCGGTAAAGTCATTGGGCAAACGGAGAAGGGCTTATTGATTTTTTTGGGGATTGAAAATGCGGATACCCAAGAAGATATCGATTGGTTGGTGCACAAAATCAAAAACTTACGCATTTTTAATGACGAACAAGGAATGATGAACAAATCGTTGTTGGATATCGGAGGAGAAGTCTTGATTGTCAGTCAATTTACATTACATGCCAAGACCAAAAAGGGGCATCGTCCGTCATATATCCATGCGGCCAAACCAGATGTTGCTATTCCTTTATATGAAGCTTTTATCAAAAAATTTAAAGAAAATTTCAATCAAAAAGTGGCCACCGGTCAATTCGGAGCGATGATGAAAGTCAGTTTGGTAAACGAAGGACCGGTTACCATTTTTATCGATACAAAAAATAAAGAGTAAAATCTTTGAAGTTTTCTAAAAATCTTTTAATAAATTTTGATTATTGACGATTTGCTAGTGGGCTGTGTCCCTTTCGCATAATTTTAGGTGTTAAAATTTGGTTTTGTTTCTTTTTTATGTAATTTCGCCGCTACAAATCTTATCAATCATGGCAAAAATAAAAGCAGAAATCATAGGTATCGGAAGTTACATTCCAACAAAAGTTGTCCCCAATTCGTATTTTTTAGATTGGGAATTTTATGATGCTAACGGAAACAAGTTTGACACGCCTAACGAGATTATCATCAAAAAATTTAAAGCCATTACGGGTATTGAAGAACGGCGTTGGCTTGAAGACGACCAGGTTGCTTCCGATATGGCGGTTGTTGCTTCACGACGGGCAGTGGAAGATGCCGGTATTGACCCTGACGAATTGGACTATGTAATTGCTGCAACCAATTTTGGCGATGTGGAAAAAGACGATTATTTTTCTGATTTTATGCCGGCAGTAGCTTCACGTATAAAACACCGTTTAAAGATGGCCAACCCTAAGACCGTTGCTTTTGATGTTATTTTCGGTTGTCCGGGCTGGTTACAGGCTTTGATAATGGCCAATCAGTTTATGAAAGCCGGAGATGCCAAATATGCTCTGGTTGTAGGTGTTGAAGCATTGTCGCGTGTGGTTGATCCGCATGACCGGGATGCCATGATTTTTGCCGATGGCGCTGGTGCTGTGGTGGTCAAACTCAATGCCGAAGAAAACGGTAGCGGTATTTATTCGTACAAAGCCGTTTCACATGCCCATCCACAGGCCGAATTGCTTTTTAATGACCGTTCTTTTAATCCCAATCATCAAAGTAAAGCCAAATATATCAGAATGCAAGGGCATAAAATTTACGAATATGCTTTAACGGAAGTGCCGGCTGCTATGAAAGCCGCTCTGGATGATAGTGAATTTGAGATTGATGATATTAAAAAAATCTTCATCCATCAGGCCAATGAAAAAATGGACGAACAAATTGTAAGACGTTTTTACGCCTTGTTCGATAAACGCATGCCTGAACATATTATGCCTATGAATATTCAAAAATTGGGTAACAGTTCTGTTGCCACAATTCCAACTTTAATGGACATGGTCCGTAAAGGTGAATTGGAACATCAGGAACTGCATAAAGGCGATGTGATTATGTTGGCATCCGTGGGTGCCGGTATGAATATCAATGCCGTTGTGATGAAGTATTAGTATCGAGTATCAAGTAAGTTGTTCCTTATTTTCTAAACTGCTTCGCCACTATTTCGGCTTTTTTGGTCTCAGAATAATCGTAGAAACCTTCTCCGGATTTTACACCGTATTTACCGGCTTCAACCATTTTGATTAACAAAGGGTTAGGAGCATATTTCGGGTTTTTAAAGCCGTCATACATCACTTTCAATATAGCCAAGCAGACATCCAAACCTATGAAGTCAGCTAATTGCAGTGGCCCCATCGGGTGTCCCATGCCCAGTTTCATCACGGTATCTATTTCTTCAACGCCGGCTACGCCGTTGTATAAGGTTTCTATAGCTTCGTTGATCATTGGCATTAATATTCTATTGGCTACAAAGCCGGGATAATCATTGACTTCAACCGGCACTTTTCCAAGTTTTTTTGAGATATTTTTTATTGTTTGATAGGTTTCATCGGAAGTGGAATAACCACGAATAATTTCGACCAATTTCATTATCGGAACCGGATTCATGAAGTGCATACCTATCACTTTACCGGGCCGATTGGTAACGGCTGCAATGGTTGTTATGGAAATGGAAGAAGTGTTAGAAGCTAAAATGACGTGTTCCGGAGTTAATTCACTTAAATCTTTAAAAATTTTAAGTTTTAAATCAATATTTTCCGTAGCTGCTTCCACTACCAAATCAACGCCATTTACGCCTTCTTCCAGATTGTCAAAAGTAGTGATATTTTTAAGCGTTTGTTCTTTGGTTGCTTCATCTATTTTTTCTTTTTTGAGTAAACGCATCAGGTTTTTAGTTATGGTATCCAAAGCTCTTTCCAAAGCACTTTTTGAAACATCGATAAGATTAACTTCGTAACCGGTTTGAGCAAAAACGTGGGCGATTCCGTTTCCCATGGTTCCGGCGCCTATAACAGCTATTTTTTTCATAGTTTATTAATTTTTTTTATTTATAACAATTTATTTTTGACTGATAACAAATTTACGTTTTTTTATGGATTTTTCCTATGAAAATATTATTTTAGAGCCAAAATTTGAATAAAATATGAGAGATACGCTCAAACATCAGGGCTTACGTAATAAATTGGTGCAAAACCTTATAAAAAAGAGTATTACGGACAAAAATGTTTTGAAAGCCATAGCAAAAATTCCCAGGCATTTATTGTTGGATTCGGCTTTTGAATATCACGCTTATCAAGACAAAGCATTTCCGATTGCCGCCGGACAAACCATTTCACAACCTTATACGGTAGCTTTTCAAACACAACTTTTACAAATTAAACCCGGTGATAAGGTATTGGAAATAGGAACCGGCTCGGGTTATCAAGCAGCTATTTTAAACGTTATGGGGGCAGAGGTTTATACCATTGAGCGGATAAAAGAACTATATCTCACAGCCAAACAAAATCTTGAAAAAATAGGAATCCGCCTCAAACATATGGCTTACGGGGATGGCTATAAAGGATTGCCTTTGTATGCCCCTTATGATAAAATTATTGTAACGGCAGCGGCGCCTTATGTGCCTGAAGCTTTGGTTACACAACTCAAATCGGGCGGACGTTTGGTTATTCCCGTAGGAGATGATTTACAAGAAATGAAACTGCTAATAAAAGATGAAAACGAGCAAATAATCGAATCGTCACACGGGACATTTGTCTTTGTCCCGATGCTTCAAAATAAAGATTAAAAAAAGCTACCCGGTTTTGAGTAGCTCCTGTTTTCGCTATTTTTATTTCGTAAAATATTAAATGATTGATAATAAGCATGTTATAGATTTATTTTGTAACTTTTGGGTGTCCTGCATATTTATATTAGAGAAAATTAGAAAAATTTATTGCCAATCTTATATCACAGACATTTTTAAAAAGATGGAAAATGCGGTCATTACCCCCCCCCTGCCATACGAAGGTTTTCCGTAAATTTCAAGTTTTTCGTACGTTATATCAATTTTAAAATAAATATGGTCCAAAAATAATTTGGTATAATACCGCTACTACATGAAAATAGGACAATTTATTGGACTATATTGAATGTGTAAGCGGTATTAAAAACAATCTGCTGTTTGAGCAAAATGAAAGTTTCTTATGAAAGTTAAAATATTCTATCAAATAAAAATAAAGATTAAAAACAATAGGCTTTTGCGAGTTCAGATTGTTTAGGGAGAAAAGCGTAGAAATTAGGAAAAGTTTCGTATGGCTAGCGTTGTTTCAAGTATCCCCCCTAAAACCAAATACCAATTGTTTTTTGCTGATTTTTAGGGTGTTTGTGTAAGCGGTGATGTCCGAAATTATCATTTTTGTATCATTGAAGTATCATTTTACGGGACTGTAAATGCCTGTTTTTACCGCTTTTATACCATTTGTATTCTAAATATATAAAATTTTTTCCTTTGGTTGGTTTTTTTATGAAAGTATAACATTTTATTGGTATTTGGTTTTTTTAGACTTTGCCCGTTTTTAAAAGATTGTTAATAAACCTGCGTTTTTATTAAAAAGTATATAAAATACAGAAAAACAAGATATATAAATATAATGTATAACTCATTCCACACGTATCACCCCAACCACCAAGGCAATACCGGTTATTTCGTCAAGTGGCACATCAAAAGGCGGATATTCGGGGTTATCCGATTTGCATTTATAATGTCCTTCTTGATCCGACGGATATAAACGCTTGACCATAATACCTTGGTTACGTGTGCCTATCAGATGCGGACGCCCCCATTGTATAAATTCTGAACTTTCCAGTTTGTGCACAGCTACCAAATCGCCCGAGTAGTATTTAGGAGCCATACTGTTACCTGATATCTCTATCATAAAATCAGGCTTTAAACGACTAAATTTCGGCACCACATAGTGGCTCGAAATATCCCCTTCTGTTATCAAGCTATCAAAATTACCATAACCGGCATTAGCCCGCACATCTACCAGTGGTATAGCATCCTTTTGTCCCGGGTTTGCCGGATGAAGCACAGGTTCTTTTTTTAATTGTTTAGCATCAGACTTTATCATAGACCCTTTACCGGTTAAAAGCCATTCTGGATTTATGTCATCAAATGTTGAGATAAATTTCTCAATACCAAATTCGCTTAAACCTGATGATTTATCAAGCGTTCCATTAGCGATATTTGTTAGTTGATAAAATTTTCTCTTATTAATACCCTTATAATCAATGTATTTAAGTATTCTTTTTTTAATTTTTGAGACATTTTTCATTTTTTCTTGCTTGGATTGAGAAATATATCTATATTTGCATAATAAATTCATATAAGTATGAACAAAGATATACAAAAAAAACTATTTACTAACAAAGAGTTAAAATTGATCCGGGGTAATATTCGCCGTGTAGCGGTCAAAAACAAAGTGACACGTGAATATGTAAGTAAAATAGTCAACGGCAGGGCGCCTATCAGAACCCGCAAGGCGCAATGTATTTATAACGACATCAAAAAGTTGTTAAATATCTTAAAAGAAGTAGCAGGATGAACTTTCAACAGGAAGTTATATTAACCCCCAAATCATCGGGCTACCAATATTGGATTGCCCAAAACTTGTTGCAAGACAGGTTGGGATTGAGTGATAATTATTTAAGATTTGTAAGGAATACATACAAAAACTCCGTCCCCCCGGCCCTACGCTCACGTTCCATCCTGCCGGCCACCGGAAAGTCCTGGCGTTGGACACGTATCAACGGACAATTCTATTATGATTACGACTATATACCAAACAGGGCGCCCAAGTATTATAAAGCGTCCATAAATATTGACCAACTTACACGGCAATGTCAATACCAACCCGTCCGCAATCAAATTATACATTATATTAATGAATATTACACCGAAACCGCAAGACAATATCCACCGCGAAATGCGTTGGCACGGCAAGCGGTTCAGAACCATATCGGCACACCAAATTGTCAGCCGGTTTGATGCCGAAGGCGAAAAAGGGATAGCCCCTTATCTGTATTCCGGCAGCCTGTTTATAGACGATTTGGGCGCCGAAGCCGTTGGCGTTCATTACGGCAAGCGTGAGGAAGTTTTAAAAAGAGTATTGGAGATGCGCTACATACTCTTTACCAATGAAGGCAACCGCACTTATGCCACCACCAATTTAAGCTTACAAGAACTTGCCGAACGCTACGGCGGACGTGTAGAAAGCCGGTTGTATGAAATGTTTAATATCGTGTATTTGGGCGATAAGGCGGATAGCAGGGATTTTAGGAAAGTTCGAAGTGGAAAGATAAAAGTGGAAAGTGGAAAGCGGTAAAGTGGAAAGTGCGTCCGCATTTTTTTTGAACCACAAAAGACATAAAAGGACATAAAAGATTAAACTAAAACCGAATTGATATGAAACAAACCATTTACACCGGACACGTAAGAAGTCATTACGTCCCGAAAAACAAGTTACAAGAAGCCGTATCAGACTATCTCGATACGTTAGACGGCAAAGCGTTCACAAAGGAACAATACCTGCGTAAACGCGTGGAAATAGGCGTTACCATAAACGAGCTGAACAAACGGCACCCAAGAGCCACACCTGTAAAAATAGATTGGTATGTATCAAAACAGCCAACCGGCAAAGCCATACACTTTATACACGGCATACAGGCGATTGATTTTTGTTTTATAACCGGAGAATTAGATAAATAATAGTATGACATCAGATTCTATAAAGCAAACCGTTAAAGACCTTCAAGCCGAAAAACAAAAACTACAAAACCGCTTAAAAATCATTGAAGGTATTATTGAAACCTACCAAAACAAGCTCTGTCCGCACCAATACGAAGACGGACGCAGCGCTATTGAGGAGGATGCCCCCTTACACCCGGCATCACAGCTACAATGCCAAATATGCGGGAAGGAATTTTAAGATATTTGAAAAATTTAAAATATGCCAAATTACAGAGAGTTATTTGGTATATTTTTTGCACAAAACACTTGCATAAACGCAAGTATTCATTTTTTTAATATCTTTGTATTATTAATTTTAATTATCATGGCTCAAATATTTAGATTTTTATCCAAACTTATCGATATTTATTCCGGGACATACAAGTCCGATAATCCGGAAATAAATCAAATGAAAAAAGAGTTAATGGATATATCCCGCATTCCAACAATGGCGGATGATAGCCGGTATCTAAAAGCTGATATGAATAACATTTTAAGAGACACAAAAAAAGCCTACAAATCAATTAAAACGGAAATAGCAAATGGCTAAACAGCGAAGAAAAGCTCAAATAACTAAAAAGCAAGGGCAATTAGGACATATTTATGAGGAAATAGTAGATGATAATTTATTGCCTGATGCTGATGAAATATCAAAGCTATCAAAGATAGATCCGGACATAATGCAGTGGTTAAAAGAACGTGCTGAAAAAGAACAGGAGTTCAGGCAAAAGGCATTTATGGAGCGACTAGAATTAGTTAAGAAAAACGAACGTGGCTCACGTTGGATTAACTATGCCGGATTATTATTTTCTTTTTTGTTATTAGGAGGTGGAATGTATTCGTCTTATTTGCTTATAATGGCAGGGCATACGCTTGTAGGCACTTTATTTTCCGGTGTCGTTTTAATCACTGTTGCTTCAATGTTTTTGAGTAAGGTAAGAGGAAACGGTAAATAAACAAATTAAAATTTTGTTAAACTATTAAAAATCCCCCTGACGAAAGTCGGGGGGATTTGCTTTTATAAATATTCAAACATATCTTTGTGCTATGAAAACATACAGAGACTTTGATTGGTAATTTAATATTATGAAAAGAGACGTTATCGGCGGATAAAACTTTCAACCTTCAACTTTCAACTTTCAACTCACGTAGGGATTTGCTTTTATAAAAAAACGCTTGTATATTTGTAACGGCTATATAGTCTTTACAAATTCTTTTAAATTGATGAAAAAACAGACACGTCAAGAACGCATTATCAATCGCAATAAACGTATTATCAGGGATTTTGTCCGTTTGTCAGACAAAAAGACTGCTACCGGCGTTAAAATTTACACGCACGAATATATTCTTGAAAAACTTGCCGACCGGTATGCTTTGTCTCCTATTACCATAGAAGCTATTGTATTTGACCGGATTAACTATTCTTGGAAAAACGTTAAGAATAACTGATGTCCGGTTGTATTTGTACTGCTGTTGTTCCGGGCAATGTGCCTGTATCGTATAGAGCCGTTTTATAGGACATTATAAGTATTTTGACTTGATTGTATTGTTGCACTTCTGTATGACTGCGCATCCAAGCGGTTGAGAGTTTTATTCCGTCCGTGTCATAAATTTCAAATCCTTGCATTATTTGATGCAATTGTTTTCCCAATTCAAATAGTTTTCCGGGATTGTCGTTCAAATCGAAAATGACCAAGTGCAAACGTATAAACGTCTCCGGTGCTATTTGCAAGCCGTTACCGGCGGTTTGCCATTGCATCGGATTGTCAAACTCGATATACACAGCCGGCAGTTTAGGCGGACGGCTGTCGTCATAATTGTCGTATTGCTCGTTGTAATAATCCACTTGTTTAACGTCTGTTAAACCGCTTGTAATATGTTGTTTAACGGCGTTTAAATAGGTTTGATACATCATAATTTTACTTTTTTTACGCTTATTTGTTATTTAGAATACGGTTAATGTCCCGTTGTATCATTTTTTTGAGTTTGTTTTCCAGGGCTTGGCTTTTGCCCAAGAATTTGCGTTGAGGCACTTTTGCCGTTTTTTTACCAAAGATTTTGATGTTTCCACCTTCGTTATGCACTTTGGCATAGGGCACATCGGATTCAATCACCACCAGGTTTTTGTTGATGATGCGGTATTCCAAGCTTTCTTTCAAATCACCGGTTAGGCCGATAAGCGTTTTACGTTTAGTAGCCGCGGGGCTGTAATTGGTGATAGCGCCCGGTTTGCGGGCTTTATAGGGCTTTTTGGCACCTTTACGTCGCGGATGATTATCGGGTGGAGGTGTTTTGGCGCCGTATTGAAAGCCATACCAAACGCTGGAACTATCGGTGCGTTTGGCTGGTTGCCATTTTTCCAAATATCTGTCCACAAAACCTTGTTTGTAAAAGTTTTGCGTGAAAAATTTACGGCTTTCTATACCTATTTTGCGATGCATATCACGTTCCATATAGCGTTGCAACCGCTTGAATTTGGCTGTTATTTTGTCAAAATCGTTCATTTGCTTGACTTGGTATGAAATTTGTTGTATATTTGCTATGCAGTCGAAAGTAAGCAAGCGTGGCCTATTCTGCCACGGACTCCTTACTGACGACTGTTTTTTTGTCTTATAGAGTGAAATATATAATGTTCTTTTGTCTTCCAAATGATGATGTAAAATTTATCATATTCAAAAATTAGTGTTTTTTGAATATTCACTCTTTCTCCTGCTTTTTTCGGACTTTCTATTTTTAGAAATTTAGCTTTGTTTAAAACATCATCCAAATGAGCAACAATAAAGTTTTTTATTTCCCATAAGAGATTATCTTTTATGGTCTGGCTTAATGCTTTTTTTATACCTCTGTTACTTATTAAGATTTTCTTTTTTCCAACTTCTATTGTTTTGCCCGCCAACTTTTTAGCTTTTTGATATGCTATTGCCCTCACATATTTTGTATATAATTTAGAAAACTCCCTTTCAATATCCTTTTTGGCCGTTTTACTCACCCGTTTTATCATAGGATGTCCGTCGGTGAATACCTTGCCGGTGATACCGGGATTGTTACGCATTACTGCCGGAGGCGGTTTAATGTCGGCGGGTGGTTCGGTATAATTTCCCGGACGGTCTGTTTGTTCCACCGAGCATTTACATCCCCAGTCGTTTGGTGGTAGCCACGTATTCCAAAACGGGTCGTCCACGGGTTTGACAAGGTTGTATAGTTTTTTGTGATCGTTGCGTGGTTCGGCAGCCGTGCTGGGCATATATTTCAAATAAGGATAAATATCTTTATCACGTTGAAATTGTTGCCAACGTTTGGCCATACGTGCCGAGCGGACGGTATGAACGTATTCGGTAGTTAGCCAGCGTTGGTTATATTTATCGTTGATAGCCGGCGGATTATCGCTGTGGCGGATGTCGTGAACCTGATGGGCTGTTTTGTAAGCGGCAAAGCGTGCAGTATTGTGTTTCATTTTAACGGCGGTTTCAAAATCCTGTGTTCCGGGTTTGGTTTTGCCGTAAACTTTGTCAATACCGCGGTGCAAGTGTCCGGTAGTATATTGCCAAAGCTTTTCATTGAGTCGTTTGCCCGATGATTTAACTTCCCGGATGATTTCGTCATATTGATCCGCAGGGATATTCATTTTAGGTATTCCCTGTGATTTGGAAGACAATATAAAGCCATGCACCGGACAGCCCGTCCGACTTTTATAATACAGTTCTACCGCTGCCCCGAAGTCTAATCCTTCGGGGCTTAATCGAAAAAATCGTCTGTCCGGAGTGTCGAAGATGTTTGTTTTTTGCCAGTTACCGGTATACCGAAAGTATTTTTGATAAATTCGGGATCTACATCATAGTGATTGAGAATACCTTCGGTGATTTTCCACAGATTTTGTGTATCGGGTTCTTTGTCAAAACCAAATGTTAATCCTTGGAACGGATAACCGGTATCGATAAGTTTGGGTAAAATGTATTGGTTCATCAGTTTTTCTATCCAAGCACGGTCGGAGTCGTGGATTTGGTCGGTGATGTCTTTGCCTACCTGTTCTTTTGCCCGGGAACCTTCGTGGCTGTCTTGTCCGATGACACTACCATTGATGAGTTTGGACACTTCGGCATTGGCCAGTTTGATGAGATTACCATATACTTCGCCGTTTGATTTGGCTGATTCTACAAATTCAATCATTTCGTCATTATCGATAATGGCATAAAAGGCGGTGCTCATCTCCAGCATCATTTGTTCCATACGGTTGAGACTTTCGCGGTCTTTTGTATTTGTTTTTGCTATACGTATAGGCATACCGAATATTTCGGTAAACTCACTCCAAGCACTTTGAGCAAATCGTTTAAACAAGACGTGTGGAACGGCTTTATTGAGCAATCCGAGGTCTTTTTTTTCGCCTATTTCTATCAACCAAGCTTTATATTCCGGGGCATTATAGTTGATGCCTTTGTCGTCATTGGGTTGTTTGAGAAACAAACTTTGTTCGGGGACGATATGCCCGCGCGGGATTAATTCCAATTGCGTAATCTCGCCGTTGTCAATTTCACTGATTTGGATAAGCGAATGACCGTAAAAACGGGTTTCTATGATCCATTTGAGGAGTTTGTCAAACCAATTTTTTCGGAGTAATTGTGTTTTGTCACTGATATTGCCTTTTTGGTCTGTCAATTTGAACGAAGCACCCGTAACGGCCAGTGTTCTTTTTTGAATTTCGGCCGTCAGGTGGGCATCCAACATAATATCGTCATAAATTTCGTATAATCTGAACCGTCTCTGTTTGAAAGGATTTTCGGCCAGAGAGAGAGCCGCTTGCCATTTTTGTATATCGTTTCGTGCGCGTCTTTTTATTTGCCACACGATATTGTCAAGGACTTTGTTTGGTCTTTTTTTGATACTTTTTTTAGTCATATTTCCTATACATTTAATATTTTAATAATAATGATTGAATTTTTTACCGGTTCCGTATCGCAACGGTGTGCCTTCTTTGTCGTTTTTGACCGGTAATCCTGGATTTATTTCTCCCAGTGCCAATTTGTTAAGCCATTGCATAGCGGCGTCATACCGTTCTTTACGCAGTTCCGGGATATGGTCGGGGCTGATATTGGCGTGCAGATGCCAAAGCATCAGATCGATAAGAATACTTTTTAGAGGTTCTTGCAAAGGCGGTGAAAAGATACCGTCTGCATCGTATCGCACGGCTATAAAACTTTTCATAGTGGCAACCGAAAGGTTTTCGGCTTTGTCGAGCATATTATTGTTACCGCCCGTAAGTGTTTGCAGGTCGGTATCGTTTATCAATAGTTTTAAATCGTCTTGTGTTATAAAGTTCATAATATTAAAATTTGCGGTTTTCTCTTTTTTTGATGATATAATTGTGTTTTGATATTCTCATATCTTTTGACAGTAACCAAATAGCGCCTTCGAGGGCGTCGGGGCCGTCATCGTGAGCTTTGGAGCCTTTTTCAAAGCTCAACAGTTGGTCGATGAGTGTTATCATATCGGGGTTGTTTTTTTCTTTTTTATTAAAACGTATCAGTCCTTTTTCAAAGATTGGCGATAAGGCTTCGATACGGGCGAATTTGTCCGGTTTTTTACGGGCATCTTTTCGAAGCGGAAATATAATATTGTGTTTTTGGGCTTCGCGGTCAAATTCATCGATAATCAGGTCTTGGGCAAAATTGGCTTCCATATAGTATTCGCAGACCACGCTGTCGGGCAATGACCGGTAATGATGAAACAACCAACGGATAAGCTCACCGATGCCTGTTTTGCGGACAAAAGCTTGCAATACGTCAAAATGTTTACCGTCGGTACCTAACACGACCACGGCTTTGTAGTCGGCGGTTCTGCCCGACTTAAAAGAGGGGTCTATGTAAGCCAAAAGACGTTTATACCGGCTGTAAGGCAGGCGTGGTTCCCAGCGGATCCATTCGGGTTTGAATATACTGCCTTCTGTAATGGGATTGTTAAAGAGTTCTTTTTGTGCCCGCCGGTAGCCCATTTGTTCTATCAGGGCGTTGATTTCTATTATTGAATAATTTTCGGGCCAAGCGGGTTTTCCGTTTTTGTCCAGCGCATCAACGCGTATGGTTTTGAATGCCGGATTATCGGACAGGCGTGCAATGATGCTGTTTTTGGCGATTTTGTTGCCCACGGCTATGAATCGTCCGCGTCCCATTGCCATGGCGCCCAGTAGTGCCGTAAGTGTCCAGTCGTAAAGTTTGTTTACCCGGTCGGGATTACGGACAATTTCGTCATCGTCTATATCGTCCATTACGATATAATCCGGTCTGTATTGACGATAACGCAATCCGCGGGGGCTTTGTCCGCGTCCGAGTGCAAAAAAGGCACGGTCATCGCGGGTTACAAATTTACCTTCTTCCCAAGCACCTGTTTTTATTTGCTGTCCAAAATCATTTATATAACGTTGATTGTATTGTAGTTCGGCTTGAATATCACCGAGCAATGTAGCGGCGGCATCATAAGATTTGCCTACCAATACCATGACGTTAAATTCCCGATTATCTTGTATTTTGAGCCAAAGCGGCATAAATATATCGGCGTGTGTGCTTTTGGCGTGTCCGCGTGCCCACATCAGCACCAGGCGCACTTTGGGGTTGGATTTGACCAGTTTGGCGGTTTGTAATTGAAATTTGGCCGTTTTTGCCTTGGCATAATGCGGAAAATAATATTCTACAAAGTAAGCATAGTCTTTTTTGACCTTTTCGATGCGTTTTTGTTTGTCGGTATCGCTCTCAAAAGGGTCTATTTGTGTTTGTTCGAATATGAGTTTGGTTTGCAACCTGAATCTTTTCAGGGCTTCTTTGTCTTTAATTTTTGCCATTTAAAGGGTTTTTACAGGTTAAAACATATCATAATATTACTTTTATGAGAAAATGTCTCATTTTTGAGGTTTAACGCCGATTAAACAATGTTTTTATCTCACTCCTTTTTCGCCGGCTTTCATTTCTATAAATTCACTCAATAAGCCGGTTATCTTTTTGACTTCTCCCGGGTGTTTTGATTGCAACCAATATATTAGTTCTTCGCTTACTTCTATATATATGTGTAAAGGTGATTCGGATAGACTTTCTATTTCTTTACGAATGACTGCTTTGGCATCGCTCATTTCTTTGTTTGGGATGCCGTCCAGTTCCTTGTCTATATACTCATTGATACGTTTGAGTTGTCTGTAAGCATCTTGCAAGAGTTGTTTGCGGGTGATGCTTTCTATGGCTTTGAGCTGGTCCCAGTTTTCATCGTTTATCCACTTACGCAAAGTTTTTTCGGTAATACCGGCAATTTTTGCAATGTCTTTGCGGCTCATATCCGATTTAAGATAGAGACTTTTTGCCGTCAGTTTTTTTTCTTTATAAGATGCCATAACTTTTTTATCACAAAATTCGGTTTTATTAAGAAGTGATAAAATTTTTTGTTTGACCATTAAACCGGATTATGACAAATGGTTACAGAATTTGATACAACTGTTAAATTCCGATTTGGAAAGCGAGCGAAAGCCCTGCAATTTTGTAGTTGATGAATTGATGAATTGAGGAATTGAGGAAATGAGGAATTGAGGAGTTTTATATTAAAATAAAGTTATTTATGGAAAAGCGATTTGTATTGAGCGACGGTTCTGTTAATTCACATGGTTTCAGGTTGGATATGGAAAAGATTCAATTGGAGCGTTTTCGTTCCAATCCCGTTATGTTATACAATCATTATGATTTGATAGGCAAGTGGACTGATATATCGCTGGAAGACGGTGTTTTGACGGCTATTCCCGATTTTATGGACGATAAGGATGAGCCGGTTGCATTGAAAGTAAAGAAACGGGTATCAAACGGTTATTTAAAAGGAGCGAGCTTGGGTATTCGCATTTTAGAGGTAAGAGAGCAAAGCGGCGAGCCTCCTGTTGTAACGGCTGAGGTTTTGGAAGCAAGTATTGTCGATATACCGGCTAATGCCAATGCTTTGGCTTTGTATGACGAATCCGGTAAACGTTTGGAAGGAGAAGCATACCGGTTGGCACTAAAAACAATCAGTAAACCAAAGACCACTATTAAACATTATAATAATAATATGGAATTAAACAAAGACACATTGTCAAAACTCGGCTTGGGAGCTAATCCGGGTATTGAAGCTATCGATGCGGCTATAAAAGAATTAGTTGCTGAGAAAGAGTTACTGCAAAAAGAATTGCAGGATTTGAAACAAAAGCAAATAAACGATTTGCTTGATACGGCTATACGTGAAGGGCGTTTACAAGCCGGATTGAAAGAGAAATATGCCAAGTTGGCCGAAAAGGATTTTGAATTGTTTGCCGAGACTTTAAAATCCTTGCCAAAGGCATCAAAGTTGCCGGAAGTTGAACCGGTTGAAAAAGGTGATGCCCGTTTGTCGGGACGAGAGGATTGGACTTTTAATGATTGGCGCAAAAAAGATCCTTCGGGTCTGTTGCACATCAAGAAGACTGATACGGAATTGTATCAAAAAATTTTAAACAAGTAAAAATAGAAAGCGTATGAAAACACTTATTAAAGTTGTAACGGGATTGTTTGCGGTTATGCTGTTAGCGGTAGCCGTTGGTATGGTAACGGGATTTTCGCCATTGGCGGTTTTCGGTGGTATTTTATTCTTATCACTGTTTAACAAGCGTCAAAGCGGTGTTTTATTGGCCGGTGTCAATAAAGAGATTTGGCTTCCGGAGATATTGGAGAACTTTTTTCCGGATTCGGCCTTTTTGTCTAATGCTCGGAATTTTGATGCCTTTGTTGAGAATGATAAAATTAACTTGGCCGAAGCAGGTGTATCGCCTGATGTATTGATTAATAACACGACTTATCCTGTTCCGGTAGAGGAACGTGCTGATACACCGATAGCCATTGAATTGGATTATTATGATACCAAAAACACGGTTATCCGTAATGCCGCTAAGGTAGAATTATCTTATGACAAACTTCAATCGGTGATTTACGGTCATAAACAATCATTGCAAACAAAATTTGCCGAGAAAGCCATTCACGCTTATGCGCCTGACAGTGACGGGATTTTTACGCCCGTATTACCGACAACGGGAGATGCTAATCCCGATACGACCAAGAAAATCAGTTTTGAAGACATTTTGAAATTGTTCAAACGTTTTAATGAGGTTGATTTGCCGGGTAACCGGGTGTTGGTTTTACATCCGCAACACGAAGCGGAGTTGATGTCCGAGGATTTGAAGCTTTACAAAGAGGTTATGAATACTCAAAACCTGTTTGGGTTTAAGGTATTCCGTTTTAGCAAGATGCCTGTTTTTGACAAGACGACCGGTCATAAGAAGCCTTTTGGTTCGGCATCCGGTTCGAACGATACGATTGCATCGGTTGCTTATGTTGAAACGGAAGTTATGCGTGCATTGGGCAGTATGGATATGTTCTTTAAAGAGAAAGATCCGGAAGCCCGTGGCGATATCATCGGTTTCCAAATGCGCGGTATTGCTTTGCCTATCCGCGGTAAAGGTATTGCGGCTATTTATACGGCTTGATGCGTGATATTGATTACATAGTGATACATTGTTCAGCGACGCCTTCTCATCTTGACATCGGTGCCGCCGATATAGACCGGTGGCACCGTGAGAGGGGGTTTCGTAAGATAGGTTATCACTTTGTTATCAGGCTTAACGGTGTATTGGAGACCGGCAGGGATTTGAAAGAACCCGGGGCTCATGCCCGTGGATATAATCGTAACAGTATCGGGATTTGCTATGTTGGTGGTTTGAATGAAGCCGGTTATCCGTCCGATACCAGAACAGAAGCACAAAAAACGACATTGACGAGTTTGGTCAAAGCTTTTCACAATATTTGGCCTTCGGCAAAGATTGTTGGACACAGGGAATTACCGGGTGTTCATAAAGATTGCCCTTGTTTTGATGTTGAAGAATTAAGAAATCTGATTTAAAAAAAAAATTGTTATGGAAAAACATTTGAATGTATTAAAAGAAGCTTTTGAATATAACCAAGTTGATGCGGTTATATTGATAGACGACGGGACTGTTTTTTTGACAAAAGCCAAAAATTTGGCGGTTGACTATGCCCGTAAAAAAGGATTGAAGTGGCAAATTGTCAAACGAGAGGATTTGAATCAATCTGACAAAGAGCCTGACAAAGAGCCTGACAAAGGTTCGGGTAAAGGTAAGAAATCCGGTCAAAGTGGTAAGAAATAAAAACGTGTATTATGAATGAATTAATTATACAAAAGACAAATGGCGGTTTGGGACGTCGTATGCCTACTGAGGACGGTGT
>JALVST010000034.1 GCA_027024205.1 Flavobacteriales bacterium
CCAAAAACAAGAAAATTCATTATGCCGTAACAAGCGGAAAAGTGGATTTTTCTAAAAAAAATATGGGTAAAAACACACTATATTATTGGCACGATAAAATGTTGAAAGCTTTACCGCCTTCCGAAAACTTTATGCCACCGTTAATTGACGTTGCAAGAATACTACATATCAGTACCATAGATTCATGGGATGAAATTGCCCGTTGGTATGCAGATTTATCCCGTTATTCAATTAAATATGACAAAACGGTCAATGAAACTTTTGATAAAATTTTTCCCGGTGGTTATCAAAATCTTTCCGAATATGAAAGAGCTAAAAAGATTTACGATTATATGGCTGCCAATTTAACTTACAGTTATGTCGATTTTAAACAAAGTGGTTTTATCCCTCAAAAACCTTCCAAAACCATAACTTCCAAATTAGGCGATTGTAAAGATTTTTCAACTTTATTCTTGACATTGGGACGCAAAGCCGGGCTGAAAGTCAATTTGGTTTTGGTTAATACTTCCGGAAAAGGTAAACACAGCAATGTGTTGCCGGCTATCAATTTTAATCACAGCATTGTCAAAGTGAACATTGACGGTACGGATCATTATATCGAGTTGACGGACAAAGATTTACCTTTTAATTCGGAAATTACAAGTTTGTACAATGCAACGGCATTGGAAATTCCTTATAAAGAAGGAGAACCTATCAACAAAGGTTTGATTTATATCAAACAAAATAAGTCTATTCCCTCCGAATATAAGTCTGATGTTGTTTATACAATTTACCCCGATAAACGAGAACTTGATATCATTTTGACCGGTAAAGGAGCTCGTGCTTCAGCTATACACAGTTTGTTGAACCAGAAAAGTGATGAAAAAATAAAAAAGGATATTTTAAAAAAGTTTGAAAATCTGGATGATTTGGATTTAGATCTGTTATCGTATAAAATAATAGATAACGACCGTACACATCCCGAGGCCAAATTTGAAGCCAAATTTAAGGTCTTGAATAAATTGCAAAAATTAGGTTCGTCTTATGTTTTCAAATTACCGTTGTTGTTGCAATCTTATACCCAAAATTTGATTAATACCGAACAACGTCATTATCCTATTTATTATACTTCGTATGAAGATACCAGATTATATGCTTCGCATTATATTATCGAACTTAAAAATGGAAAGAAGTTTAAGGAAATACCCGAAAATTTGGATTTAACCTATAAAAAACATCATTTTACCGCTACTTATAAAAAATTGTCCGATACCAAATTGGAAGTAGAAGTGAAGGCTCAAATACCGTTTGATGATATCCAACCGGATGAGTATCCCGCTTTTAAAAAATATGTCAAACAAGTATTGGAAGTGTTTGATTCTCTGATGAGTTTTTAAGTAGTAGCAGACTATTAGGTAAAAATCCTTTTGTTCTGAAAAAATAAAGACCTGTCAAGTTTTTTAACCTGACAGGTTTTTTTGTTATCAATTGAATATCATTAAAATTGTTCCGGGCAGAAGGTTTTGACCGATCGGTTTTACATCAATTCAAAGGTTTGTTTGGCAATTTCCAATTCTTCATTAGTGGGAATGACCAAAATTTGGACTTTTGAATTTTTGCCGCTGATATCGCCATGGTAAGCTTCCGGATTTTTGTTTTTGGTATCATCTATTTCAATTCCCAGATAATTCATATCCTTGCAGACCAATTCCCTGATTTTTTGTGAATTTTCACCGATACCTGCGGTAAAAACAAGGGCATCCATACCGTTCATTTGGGCCGTATAATTCCCGATATATTTTTTAATGGTGCCGGCATACATATCAAGAGCCAGTTGTGCTTGCTTATCGCCATTACCGGAAGCAGTTTCTATATCCCGCAAGTCGTTACTACCGGCAAGCGCTTTCATACCGCTTTGTTTATTTAGGATGTTTTGAATCTCTGCCGATTTGTAATTTAATTTGTCCATTAAATAAAAGATAACGGACTGGTCTATATCACCGCTTCTGGTTCCCATAATCAAACCGTTCATAGGCCCGAATCCCATACTGGTATCAAAACTTTTACCGTTACGAACAGCAGTAGCACTGGCACCATTGCCCAAATGCAATGTGATGAGTTTTGTATCTGTTCGTCCTATGATTTTGTTGGCTTCCCTGGAGACGTATTGATGACTGATACCGTGAAAACCGTATTTACGAACACCTTTGTTGTAAAAATCTACGGGAATGGCATATTTGTGGTTTTCAATAGGAATACTTTGATGAAAAGCCGTATCAAAAACCGCTATTTGTTTGGCATTGCCAAAAATTTCTTCTCCCGTTTCAATCCCGATTAAGTTTGCAGGATTGTGCAGTGGCGCTAACGAAAAAAGCTCCCGTATTTTATTTTTAACCTCTTCTGTTATAAGGGTGGTTTGCACAAAAGTATTACCGCCATGAACAACACGGTGCCCCACGCCAACAATTTCCGACGTATCTTTAATGATTTGTCTGCCGCGATTGAGTAAATAGTCCATCAATAAATGCAAGGCCTCTTTATGAGAACTGACAGGTTGGTTTATTTCATAATCATTGGCAAGAAAGCGTGATGTTTTTTCACCGATACGCTCAGCCAAACCTTTTACCAAAACTTTGGCTTGCGGCATATCAAATAATTGAAATTTTAAAGAAGAGCTACCGGAATTTAAAACGAGTATTTTCATCCTTCATTTTTTTATATCGCAAAAGTAAGGCATATTACGGGTATAAAAATGATTTTTGTATGATTATTTGATGAATTGATGCGTTGAGGAACTGAGGAACTGAGGAATTGAGGAAATGAAAGGTAGGTCACTGAGTGATTTTGTGAGGAACGAACAAAATAGTATCGAAGTGACCGGGTTGATGAATTGATGAGTTGATGAATTGATAAAATGTAGATAGCTGTCTTGACATTTGTCAGGGTAAAAATTTTAATTTTCAATCATATTTTTACAGGTGGAATGGTCGTCATTTTGAACCATTTTCAATTTAAATTATCAGCGAACAATTGTCATTTAACAACAAGCTTAAATGTTTTTTTAGTTTTTCCGTTTGAAATTTTTAGAAAATAAATACCGGACAAACCGGAAACATCGATTTTACAGGTTCCGGATTTTTCAATAAATTTATTGAATACACTTTTTCCCGATAAATCCATAATCTCTATTCGAAGATTTTTGATTCCGTTGAGATTTAAAGTGATAAAATCATCCGTTGGATTGGGATAAAAATTAATCTTATTTATGGCTGTATCTTCATTATTATTGGCAGTATCTATGTTTAATGACATTTGTTTGTCACAACCAGCCGAATAATGAACGATTGCCGAGATATGATAAGAACCGGCTGAAGCATATGTGTGCGATGCGGTTGTATGATTATTATATGGTGAATTATCAGGATAAGTTGTTAAAGTTGTACCGTCATCAAAATTCCAATCGACGCTGTCAAACGCATCGAAAGTTGATATTTCAAATTCTGTATATTGTTGATTGTGAATAATTTGAGAAAAATTTTGATAGTCAAAATAAGAAGAAATAAAATTAGGTAAACCTTGATGAACGTACATATTGCTCCCCAAATTTATATATCTGTGTCTGTAATTACAAGCTGTTCCGGCTCCATTAGGGTTTTCAATAACACTGATCATATTTTGATTAGATCCATAACCGGTAGTATAAGTTCTATAAATTTTACCATCTAAACCTAGTTGTAAAGCGGCTCTATAATTTGTAGCCGTGCTGATAATTGTCATCTGATTATTGTTAGACAAATCTATTTGGGACAACCGGTCGGCCCAGTCGCTTAAATACAACTTGGAACTGTCAGGTGAAAATTCCAATCCGTAAGGACGGTTATTGCCGGCGTTCAAATTTAATTGAACAGGATTACTGACCACACCGGTTATGTTATCAAAATCAAAAACATAAGCGGAATTGTCGTTAGAATTTGCAATGGCAATTTTCTGTCCATCCGGTGAAATTTTCATATAACCAATGCCATTCATAATAATAATATTGGGAAATTGCGTAACAGTTGCCGTTGTATCTATTCCCGAAGCGGTAATTTTAAAGGCATAAAAAGTATTCATATTATTACCGTTGGTATAATAAGGTGCAGAAGTTCCGGTTGTTCCCGGTGCTAAAAAAACAACCCATACAGCTGTATGGTCAGGTGTCATAACAGCTGCAACTTTTTCACTGGCATGGTTGATTAGTTGTATGTTTTTTTGCCCCGGTATGACATTGCCCAAGCCATTATCCAGCGACATATCTACTACTGAATAATTTATACCATCCAGTGAAGGGGAACTAAATCCATCATCTACGGTAAAAACATAATAAATGCCGTTTTGTAAAATGGCCGGAATGATTATGGCAGACTGGGTTGATGAGTCGGATCCAAGCAAGTCGTTTCCATAAGGCATAACGGTATGATTGGCGTTAAAGAGATGTATACCGTCCGTGTAAAATTGTAATTCACCACACGCATTGGAAATACTTGAAATACCTTCTTCTGAATCTGTCATCCCACCGGATTCAATGACAGGTGAGCCACCGGAAAAATCTAATCCGGCATGAGTGCCGAAAAACCAGTGTGCAGTTTGATTTTGTCCATACAAATTAATTTGCCAAAAGATGAAAAGTAAAAGTAGTTTTTTCATTTAAAGGTGTTAATTATGTTACAAATATAGTAATTTTAATTGATTGTCATTTCAACGGAATTTTTATGACGAAGGCGTAAAAGTGACAAAAAATAAATTTATCCCCAATCAGACGAACGCTCGTACGTCTTCTACTTTCTACTCAGGTTACTGAGCTTGTCGAAGTATAACTTTTCACTTACAACTAACCTCACGTCTGAATAACCCCCACATTATAACGTTCCGTAACGGGTTTATGATTGGCCATTTCTATCCCCATACTAATCCACTTGCGGGTTTCCAAAGGATTGATAATGGCATCTGTCCAGAGGCGGGCAGCGGCATAATAGGGCGAAATCTGACGGTTGTAGTCGTTTTGAATTTTGTCGAGAAGCGCTTTTTCTTTTTCCGGTGTAATGGTTTCACCTTGTTTTTTGAGCTTGGCTTCTTCTATTTGCAGCAAAACTTTGGAGGCGGCGGCGCCACTCATCACGGCTATTTCGCTCGTTGGCCAAGCAACCATCAAACGCGGGTCATAAGCACGCCCGTTCATGGCGTAATTGCCGGCACCGTAAGAATTACCGATAACTACCGTAAATTTAGGAACTACCGAAGTGCTGACGGCACTGACCATTTTAGCACCGTCTTTGATGATGCCGCCGTGTTCGGAGCGGCTACCGACCATAAAACCGGTGACATCTTGTAAAAAAACCAAAGGAATTTTTTTATGATTACAGTTCATCACAAACCTGGCGGCTTTGTCTGCCGAATCGGAGTAAATAACGCCGCCAAATTGCATCTCACCGCGAGCGTTTTTAACAATTTTTCGCTGATTGGCCACAATGCCGACCGCCCAACCGTCAATACGGGCGTAGCCTGTAATTACGGTTTTGCCGTAATCGGCTTTGTATTCGTCAAAACTACCGGCATCTATCAGTCTGTCAATAATTTCGTACATATCATAAGGCTCTTGGCGAGATACCGGCAAAATACCGTAAATTTCTTCGGGATTTTTAGCCGGTTCTCTAGGTTCGACACGGTTAAATCCTGCTTTCTCAAAGTCTCCGATTTTATTAAAGATATTTTTAATTTTATCCAAAGCATCACGGTCGTCTTTGGCTTTGTGGTCAACCACACCCGATATGGCGGTTTGCGTTGTGGCCCCGCCTAAGGTTTCATTGTCGATATCTTCTCCAATAGCCGCTTTGACCAGATAACTGCCGGCTAGAAATATACTTCCGGTTTTATCAACAATCAAACTTTCATCACTCATTATGGGTAAATAGGCTCCTCCAGCAACACAACTGCCCATAATGGCGGCAATTTGGACAATGCCTTTGCTACTCATTACGGCATTGTTGCGAAAAATACGTCCGAAGTGTTCTTTATCGGCAAAAATTTGATCTTGCATCGGGAGGTAAATGCCAGCCGAATCGACCAAATAAATAATAGGTAAATTATTTTCAATGGCTATTTCCTGTGCCCGGAGATTTTTTTTACCGGTAATGGGGAACCACGCTCCGGCTTTAACCGTCGCATCATTGGCTACGACGATAACTTGTCGCCCATTGATATAGCCTATCTTAACGATGACGCCTCCGGCAGGACACCCGCCGTGCTCCTGATACATCTCATAACCGGCAAATGCACCTATCTCCAATTGTTCTTTATCGTCATCAAGCAAGTAGGCGATACGTTCCCGGGCTGTCATTTTACCTTTGGCATGTTCTTTTTCTATACGTTTCTTGCCCCCGCCCAAAGCTATTTTATCCAATTTTTGACGCACTTCCGCCCATTTGAGCTTGTTGTAATCTTCGTTGCGGTTAAATTTTATATCCATCGGTAAATTTTATAATGATTTTTATTTTAAAATTAGCAAAAAAACTGTAAAGATTTACCACTTTTTCTTTACACGTTATTGGTATCTAATTTTAAACTTTTTATTATCTTTTGTCACGATTAGCGTTTTATTTGCATCAACTCAATTCCAGCATACGTTCAATGGAAACCAAAGCTTTTTTACGCAATGTTTCTTCAACTTGGACCTCGGGCATTTCGTATTGCAAAGCCAGATATATTTTTTCCAATGTATTACGTTTCATATATGGACATTTGGTACAAGCACATGAATTATCGTCGTTTTCCGGTGGTGCTGGGATCAAAATTTTACCGGGCGCCACTTGTGCCATTTTATGTAAAATTCCCGATTCCGTAGCAACAATAAACGCTTTGGCATCGCTTTCTTGCACATATTTGAGTAAACCCGAAGTGGAACCTATATAATCGGCGATATTTAAAATATAATCTCTCGATTCGGGGTGGGCTATGATTTTAGCTTCGGGATGTGCTTCTTTGAGTTTTAAAATTTTATCCAGTGAAAATTGTTCGTGTACCTCACAAGTGCCGTCCCACAACAACATATCCCGTCCTGTTTTTTTGATGAGATAAGCGCCGAGATTTTTGTCCGGTGCAAAGATGATCTTTTTGTCTTTGGGTATGGAATTGATAATTTTTTCAGCATTGGAGGAGGTGCAGACAATATCGGTCAGGGCTTTAATAGCTGCAGAAGTGTTTACATACGATACCACTATGTGATCCGGATGTTGTTTCTTAAAGTTTTCAAATTTATCGGCAGGGGCGGATTCGGCCAAGGAACATCCGGCGAGCAAGTCGGGGAGAAGGACTTTTTTGCTGGGATTGAGAATTTTTGCCGTCTCGGCCATAAAATGCACGCCGGCAAATAAGATAATGTCGGCTTCGGTTTTTGAGGCTGCTTGCGCCAAACCCAGACTGTCACCTACATAATCGGCTATGTCCTGTATTTCAGGTACTTGATAATAATGTGCCAAAATCACAACATTTTTCTCTTTTCGTAACCTGTTGATTTCATCAACCAAATCGATGTCTTTGGGAATGGGAATGTCTAAATAACCTTTTTCGGGCAAGGTTTCCATGGCTTTTTTGAGATCCATAAGCTAAAATTTTTGTAAAAATAAAATTTTGTCAGGTATAATGCAAAGTTTATGCCTAAAATTAGTGTTTAAAAACATTTAAAGATGAATTTTTAAAGGAATATAAAATTTAAACTTGCTTAAAAATTTCCCAAAATCCGGGAAATGATTTTTTCACGACTTCCGGTTGATTGATAACCAATCCGGGATATTTTTTTTGTAAGATGGCAAAACTCATCGCCATGCGGTGGTCCTCATAAGTGTCAATGTTTACATTAGTTTGAGTGATTTCCGGAGAGACGATTTCCAAACTGTCATTTGTGATTACTACGCTTGCTCCGAGTTTTTGCATTTCGGTTTTTAAAGCAAGTAAGCGGTCGGTTTCTTTGATATGTAAAGTTTGTAAACCGGTCAGCCGGCATTTGATACCCAAGCTTAAACAAGTAACGGCTAGTGTTTGAGCCAAGTCGGGGGTTCCTAATAAATCAAAACTTAAAAATTCCGGTTTTGTAAAGGTTTTATCAGGTTTTATAATGATTTTTTGCCCTTTATCAAAATCTGTTGTTATTCCCAGAGATTGAAAATAATCTGCTACTTTCCGGTCGCCTTGTATGGAATTTTTGTCAAAAGGCATCAGAGTGACAGGCTGTTTTCTTAATACGGCCAAAGCGCCGAAAAAATAAGACGCCGACGACCAATCGCCTTCAATATTAACGCTTTGTTCTTTGATGTCTTTAATGGGATACACTTTTATTGTGTCGCCGGTTTGTTCTGTCGGGATCCCGAGACTGTTTAAGATGTCCAACGTCATTAACACATAAGGTTTGGAGACTTGTATGCCTTTAAGACGTAAATTTAAGCCGTTGGGCAATTTAGAGGCAATCAATAACAAAGCGGAAATATATTGACTACTGACATTTTGAGAGATAGTTACTTCATTGCCAGCCAATCTTTTGCCGGTAATTTTCAAAGGCGGATATGCTTCATTTTGCAAATAAGAAATATCAGCACCGAGTTTTTGCAAAGCATCGACTAAAATTTTTACAGGACGTTGCCGCATCCGCGCAGAGCCATCCAAAATAAAAGTGTGCCCTTCCAGTATGCTCAACAAAGCCGTTAAAAACCGCATGGACGTACCGGCATGCCCTATATTTATGCTGATAGGACCGTTTTTGCTGTCAATTTGATGTAGGGCATCCTGTAACACAACTGTATCTTGTGCTGTTGATAAATTGTTGATTTTCAATGATGGATACAAATATTGCAAAATCAACAGACGGTTGGAAATACTTTTGGATGCAGGGATGGTAAAGTTTGGCATTACCTGATTGTGTTTAGGTAACAAAGATAGTTTATTGCAAATAAAAAACAAATTGGCGAAATATCTCCGTTATGAATGGATTGATATTCTTAGTTGTTTTTCAAAAGATTTTCTAACTCATGCACTTTTTTTTCCAATTTTTGCAGTTTATTTTCTCTAAGAGATTGAAAACCAATAGCTATACTTCCGTTTCCAACGGTATTTTTATGCAATGTCTGGTATCCAATGGCAATATTACCATTTTCTTTTGTGTTTCATAATCTTAAATTTGATTAACTTATCGTTTAACCAACGAATACTTTAAAATTTTTGCAAAGATAGGGATTTTTCAATAATTCACCATGATTGTAATAAACTTCGTAAATTACAATTTATAATATTATTAAAATACAATTTATAATATTATTAAAAATTTATTTGAATATTGTGATGTTAAAAAAAAAAATTAATAACTCTTTTTGATTAAATTTTAAAATCTTTTATACTTTTTTATCCTGTAAAAATTAGTATTTTAGCTACTTAAAAAGTATTTTGGCAAAATGAAATTTATAGCCGTCAATACCAACATATCAGTATCAAATCATGAGATAATCAATACAACCGAAAAATCCTTTTATGATATTTCGTTAGATGATGTTGATTATGTGATAGTTAGCGGAGGTGACGGTTTATTGCGGCGGATTATAGAATACATAATTTTTTCCGGGCAGCCCAAACCGAAAATCATTATCGATGCCAAAGGCTCGTTTAATGTGATTGCTAAAAAGCATTTAGTCCCGAAATTGTCCAAAATTCTAAAAAAAATTGAAGCGGGAGAAGTGCCGGCAACCAAGCCGCAAGATGTTTACAAACTCAATGATTTTGTTTTTTTGTTTTCGGCTGGCAATATGTTTGATGCTTTACACATTCATTTATCCGAAATGTTGCGGGTCGGAATTTTGTCAAAAGGACCGGTAAAGTATCTCATTTCTTCATTATTGATTTTACCCATTGCTTTGATAACCACACCTTTTTTGATGTTTTCAAAAAAACGTTTTTTTATTTTTACACCTTTCAAATCTTTTAATTTTTTTAATTTTTATACCAAAGTCGATAAACTGACCATAGATTTGAAAAACTCATATAATTTATTGGAGATAGATGGTGATTTGGTCATACTTAAAGAACCGGAGATTCGGATCAAGCGTTTGGATACCGTTGAAATTGTTTATAAATGAGGAATGTATGAGTTGATACTTCGACTTTTAAATTTAATAATTGAAGAAAGGTTTACGAGTGTCCCATCCCCCCGGCAACTGTCGGGGGGACGGGTTGTATCAAAGCGCACTTCCTTTTTTCAAGTTTCAATTAACTATATACTTGCTACTTGATATGTGCTAAAGCCTGTTCCAAATCAGCGATGATATCTTCTACATTTTCAATACCGACGGCAAAACGGACCAATTCGTCGGTGATGCCGGCTTCTTCACGGGCTTCTTTGGTCATGGCGGCATGTGTCATGGATGCGGGATGTTGTATCAAAGTTTCCACGCCACCGAGAGAAACAGCCAAAAGACATAATTTGACATTGTCCATCAATATCTTACCAGCTTCAAAACCGCCTTTAACGCCGAAACTGATCATGGCACCCGGTAGTTTCATCTGTTTTTGTGCCAGTTCATATTGCGGATAAGATTGCAGACCGGGATATTTTACCCATGCAATTTTTGGGTGATTTTCCAAGTATTCGGCAATTTTCATCGCATTTTCACTGGCACGTTCCACACGTAGCGAAAGTGTTTTGACACCTCTGATGACCATATAAGCTTGATGTGGGTCCATATTGGCACCGAAATAGGCCATGGCTTTACGTAGTTTGGCATAAATATCTGCATCTTTTGCAATTAAAGCACCGCCGACTATATCAGCATGTCCGTTGATAAATTTGGTCAAGGAATGTAAAACGATATCAGCTCCCAAGTCTAATGGTTTTTGAATGTAAGGACTGGAAAACGTATTATCAACCCCCATTAAAATACCATGCTTGTGAGCCAATTCAGAAACAGCTTTGATGTCGGTCAAAACCATAGTAGGATTGGTAGGTGATTCTACATAAATCAATTTGGTATTGGGTTTGATTGCCGCTTTTACAGCTTCAATGTCGGCGGTATCCAGAAATGTAGATTCAACGCCGAAATCTTTAAAAAAACTTTCCATAATAGCTCTTGAAGGACCGTACATGGCTTCGGAACCTATCATGTGCTCCCCAGCTTTTAAAGTGGCGGCATACAAAGCACTGACTGCGCCCATGCCGGATGCAAAAGCAACCGCTTTATAGCCGTTTTCCAATGCAGCGAGTTTGTCTTCCAAAGCGGTTATGGTAGGATTGCCGATACGGGTATAGATATAACCGTCTTCTTTTCCGGCAAAACGGGCCGCTCCTTGATCCGCATTTTTAAAGGCAAAAGTGGAAGTTTGGTAAATAGGGGTTACCGCCGAGCCGAAGGCATCTTCGAAATCACCGGCATGTATCAATTTGGTATCAAAACCTTTATTTTTTGTATCCATAAATTTGTTATTTTGATTGAAAACCCAAATTTACGGACTAATTTTGGAAAAAACTAATGGGTTTTTTCTATCATTATTCCCAAAAAACTTTCTATTTTATATGAATTTTTGAAGTGCTAAACTGCTTCAAAATCGTCTGTCTTCACTTCGATGAGCTGACTACAAGTGTTATGTGTTCGACATTATTTATCTAAATTTTTTTTTCTAAATAACTGATAATCAATAATTATTTATAATAAAAGATTTTGTTACGAAATTAAAGGGCTGACAATTATTTTTTAATACTCTATTTTTGTTTTTTGTTAAAAACAGTAGCATTGGCTTGTGTTGCCGGTAAAATAAAAATATCGGCTATATTGACGTGTAGCGGACGGGTAACCATAAACAAAATTGCTTCAGCAATATCATTGGCAGTAAGCGGTTGGTAGCCGGCATAAACTTTTTTGTTGGCATCAGGGTCTTTAAGTCTGACAATGGAAAATTCGGTCTCAACGGCTCCGGGCGATACGCTACCTACTTTTATATTGTATGGATTGAAATCGATACGCATGGCTTTGGTCAAAGCTTCAACAGCGTGTTTGGTAGCACAATAAACGGCCCCTTTACCGTAAGCCTCTTTACCGGCTATGGAACTGACATTGATGATATGTCCGGATTGTCGTTGTACCATTTGTTGCGATATGATTTTGGTAACATACAATAAACCTTTAATATTGGTATCAATCATTTGTTCCCAATCATCAATCAGATTTTCGTGTAGCGGTTCAAAACCGGCAGCCAAACCGGCATTGTTAATTAATATATCGATTGATTGCCATGCGTCGGGCAGACTGTTTAAAGCATTTTTAACTTGTGTTTTGTCTTTGATATCAAAAGGCAAAGGAAAGGCATCCGGTCCGATTTTACGAGCCAGTTCATCCAACCGGTCTTTACGACGACCGGTAATGATAACTTTAAAACCGTTTTGAGCAAGCAAAAGGGCAGTTGCATTGCCAATACCCGAGGTTGCACCGGTGATAAGGGCTGTTTTAGTCATTTTTTAGACAAAATTACACAATTTTATTTGGTTAAAATTTATTTTTTTGGCGGGAAGTTTTCCAAAAGCTTATAAATGGCTGTTTTAAATTTTTTATAATCGTTGCCTTCTAAATTGATATAACGGCTGCCGGACCATACAACTTTTTTCTTTTTCAAATCCACAATATCGATATAAAAAGTACCTTCTTTGGTTTTTTTGACACGGGCATACCGGTGATATGGAAAGTAAGGATACACATCAATTCTATCATGTAGTTCGGTAAAAATATTGACGATAAAATCGGGATGACTTGATTTGGTAAAACCTTTTTGTAATAAAGCTTCCGAGATAGTACGGATGATAAAGCGTTTCTTTTTGAGTGGAATTTTTAGATGGTCCAACCCTTTTTTATAAAACGCAAATGTCCTGTAGCTGTTAAAATCAACGGATTTGTCGTAGTTGATCTTAGTCGATGAACAAGCAGTAAGTAAAAGGAAAGTGACTAAAATTACCGGTAAATACTTGATTTTCATAATCAAAATTTTTTAATAAAATATCAAAAACCGTTCCAAATTTTATTTACCGGGCTTGAAATAGAAATACTGCCTGTCGTTTGTGCAAATTAGGTAGTTTTTTTATCCATTCTTTTATGGGTAAGGTTTTTATAAATTCAGTAGTAAGCGTCAAATCACAAGCTATACAAAGCAAAGTGTCGGGATGAAGATATTTAACTAAACTTTGTAGTAATTTTTGATTGCGGTAAGGGGTTTCTATGCAGATTTTGGTACAATTATTTTGAGAGGATCGTTGTTCGAGTTGTTTGATATGGCGTTTTAAGGCTGCTGGTTCTTTGGGCAGATAGCCTTCAAATGAAAATTTTTGTCCGTTGAGTCCCGAACTCATCAGTGCCAACATTAAAGAGGATGGCCCGGTCAATGGTTTGACCGGAATATTATTTTTGTGAGCCAAAGCGACCACTAAACTGCCCGGGTCTGCAACGGCGGGCAGTCCGGCTTCGGAAAGTAAGCCGGTATCCGCTCCTTGTAGTAAAGGTACTATATATTCCTGTAAATTTGCTGATTTATGATGTTTATCTAGTTGAAAAACAACAATTTCCGATTGTTTTTTGTCAGGGCAAATCCGTTTGATATACCGGCGGGCGGTTTTTTCATTTTCAACGATAAAATAAGTCAGGTTTGATATGGTTTGTTTGACAATATCCGGCAAAATATCTCGGATAGGTGCATCGCCGAGCGGTGTGGGAATCAAAAATAAAGTGCCTTTTTTCACGTCATTAATTTTTTAGCAATAGCCGTAGTAGCCTGGTCTAACATATCAAAAACCAGTTTGGCGGCATTTTTGCCTTTGCCGTATGAATCGGGAACGGACATATTTTCACCCGGGAAAATTTCATTGAGAATAAAATCCACTTTTTTCAAATCTTCCGGTGTACGGGCACGTGATTTTATCAACTCCCAATTGTATTCGTCCATGATATAAATTTTATCAAACCGGTCAAAGTCTGTTGTTTTGAAAGTGCTTGCCTGTAATCCTGAAATATCAAGACCATGTTCACGGGCAATGGCTTGTGAAGTGGGGCAAGGCGGTTCACCTACATGATAGCTGTCTAATCCGGCTGAAGCCACTTCCACTTTACGGGAATCCACTTTTTGACGTAATAAGGCTTCAGCTAAAGGCGAACGGCAGATGTTTCCCAAGCATACCATTAAGATGCATTTTTTTTCGGACATAAAAAGGATATTATTTTCGGGACAAAGTTATAAAAATTATAATGAAAAACGGACTTCCAAATCTTTGTAGTATCTGTTAAATTCACGGTCGATATCTTTAAGTCCGTCAATGGTTTTGCATGCGTGTAAAACCGTTGCATGGTTACGATTACCGATGTGTTTTCCAATTTCGGTGTATGGTTTATTGGTAATCTTTTTGGCAAAATACATGGCAAATTGACGGGCTTGTACGATGTCCCGTTTACGTGATTTGGATTGAATGGCTTCTACATCCACATTGAAATATTTCCCGATGATTTCCATAATCATTTCTATGGAATAAGTTTTTTTGGTTTGTTTTACGTAGTTTTGAACTATGTCGCGAGCCAAATCCAAATTGATTTCTTTGTGGTCGAATGAAGCGTGGGCAATCAATGAGATGATAATACCTTCCAATTCGCGAATATTGGTTTTAATACTACGGGCGATAAATTCAATAACGTCTTCGGGTAATTTGACGCCGTCAGCATACAATTTATTGTATATGATTTGCTTACGCATTTCATAGTCAGGTTTTTGCAATTCCGCTGACAAGCCCCATTTAAAACGGGACAACAGGCGTTGTTCAATATCTTGCATATCTACCGGTGTTTTATCTGCAGTTAAGATAATTTGTTTTTTGTTTTGATGCAAGTGGTTGAAAATGTGGAAAAAGACATCTTGTGTGCCGCTTTTACCGGATAAAAATTGAATATCGTCCACAATTAAAACGTCAATCATTTGATAAAAATGAATAAAATCATTGCGGGTATTGTGATAGGTGGCTGTGGAATATTGTTGTACAAATTTTTCTGTGGATACGTATAATACCGTTTTTTCGGGAAAACGGCTTTTGACTTCCACACCGATAGCATTGGCCAAGTGGGTTTTGCCCAAACCGACATCACCGTAAATCAATAACGGATTAAATGAAGTCCCACCCGGTTTTTTGGCTACCGCCATGGCGGCATTGCGGGCCAGACGGTTGGAATTGCCCTCTACAAAATTGTCAAAAGTGTAATTCGGATTGAGTTGCGAATCAATATTGATTTTTTTGATCCCGGGGAAAACAAATGGATTTTTAATTTCGGGAACCAAATTTTTACTCGTTTTACGGTTGGTCGTCTCAACCCGGGGCCGGTTCGAACTCGGAACATCCATAAGATGTGATTTCTTCTTATCGGCATCGACACTCATCTTGATGCTGTAAACCAATCCGACATCCGGTCCGGCATATTTCGTCAGAGCAACTTTTAACAGTTGTAAATAATTGTTTTCAATCCACTCGTAATAAAATTTACTTGGTAACTGGATTTTCAATTTATTATCCTTAAAAGCAATGGGAACCAATGGTTTGAACCAAGTTTCATACGCGGTTTCATCAATATTATCCTTGATAAAAGACAAACATTTCCTCCAAATACTAAGTGCTTGGTTCATAGATAGTTATAAGGTTAATAGTTAATTGAAAGGACTTTTTGGGTCGTTTTTCAACTGCAAATTTGAGACAAAAATTTCGATAAAAAAAATTTTTTTGACTTGTTTTTTTAGAAATTTTTAACTATTATTCATATCGTAAAAAATGCCTGTTTTTTAAAAAAAATTATTATACTTTTGTCGTAGATAATTATTGATAATGTATAGATAAAATGATAGAAAAAATCCATGAATTGAAATTTAAAACCCGTTATGCCGAAACTGACCAAATGGGATATATCCATCACAGTATTTATGCCCAGTATTATGAAATGGGGCGTATTGATTTAATGAATAAAATAGGAATATCATACAAACAAATGGAAAAAGACGGTTATATTTTACCGGTTTATCAACTACAAACCAAGTATTTTATTCCTTTGACTTTTGATGAGCTTATTACCCTCAAAACTTATGTCAAATATTTAAAAGGAGTCCGTTTAGCTTTCGGTTATGAAATTTACAATGAAGCCGGTCAAAAAGCGACCGAAGGTGAGGTTGTCCTGGTTTTTGCAGGAACTGACGGTAAACCGGTTCGTCCGCCTGAAATTTTCGTTAAGAAAATAAAAAGTTGGCTATAATTATTATCGAAATGAAGCTTGACACTTCAATAATCTCAGTGATGCAATCAGAAAGTAATAGTTGTTTACATTTCTCAATTTTAAAGTAACATTTTTATGTTTTTTTGAGTCAATCATTCAAAAAAACTTTTTAGGTAAGGATAAATATTCAGCATTATTAATATGAAAACAAAATTAAGCGTTAATATCAACAAAATAGCCACTTTACGGAATTCGCGAGGTGGAAATTTCCCCGACGTTATCGACTTTGCCCGCCGCGTACAAGATTATGGTGCCGACGGAGTGACTATTCATCCCCGGCCGGATGAACGTCATATCCGTTATGCAGATGCTAGAGCGTTACGACCTGTCGTTACGACGGAATTTAATATCGAAGGCAATCCCATCCCCAAATTTATCGATTTGGTTATGGCAGTGAAACCGGAGCAAGTGACTTTGGTTCCCGATGACCCCGGACAATTGACTTCCGACCACGGTTGGGATACCCTAAAACATCAAAAATACTTACAAGAAATTATTTCTGAATTTAAAAGGAACGGTATCAGAACTTCTATTTTTGTTGATCCTGTATTAAAAATGGTTGAAGGCGCCGTAGCTACCGGTTCCGATAGAATTGAGCTTTATACGGAATCATATGCGGCAGAATATGCCAAAGGAAATTTGGAAGAGGTCCGGAAATTTGCAGAAGCCGCCCGTTTGGCGCATCAATTGGGTTTGGGTATCAATGCCGGACACGATTTAAACTTGCAAAATATTGCTTATTTCAAGCAGAATGTACCTTATCTTGCCGAAGTTTCTATCGGGCATGCTTTGATTGTGGAATCATTAATTTACGGGATGGAAAATGTAATCGGAATGTATCAGAAAAAATTGTCTGATAATAAACGGGACTGAAACGGATTATCCAATGAAAATTTTACATTCGAAAATTATAGGAAAAGGTCGTCCGTTATTGATTTTACACGGATTACTCGGAATGGGCGATAATTGGATTACACTCGGAAGACAATATGCAGAAAAAGGTTTTAAAGTGCACCTGATAGATCAACGGAATCACGGCAAAAGTTTTCATGATGACGATATGACTTATGATGATTTGACAGAAGATTTATATACTTATGTGCAGGCTTACGAATTAAAAAATTTTGATTTAATGGGGCATTCCATGGGGGGTAAAACAGCCATGTTTTTTGCTTTGCAGTATCCTGAACTTTTACATAAAATGATAGTCGTCGATATGGCTCCAAAAAAGTATCCACCACATCATCGTTTTATCTTTGATACCATACAAAAAATCGATTTAAGTCGCTTCAATACGCGTCGTAAAATTGAACAATTTGTATTGCAATACATTGAATCAGAGGCAATTGTTAAGTTTATTTTAAAAAATTTGGCTCGTGATAAACAAAAAAAATTTGTTTGGAAAGCCAATATGCCTGTCCTTTCGGAATCCTTGAGCGATTTGAGTGAAACTTTACCGCCCATGCAAGTCAGTCACGTGCCGGCTTTGTTTGTCAAAGGCAGTAACTCACCTTATATCTTACCCGAAGATTACAGGCTGATAAAAGCTCATTTTCCCAATTCGGAAATAGTGGTTATACCACGAAGCGGCCATTGGGTACACGCCGAACAACCGGCACTTTTTTTTGAAAAAACTTTGAATTTTTTGCAGGAATAACTTTTTTACTAATCAAAATATTATAATAAAAACTTCGTTGTCAAAGGATTACTGGATATTATGAAATTTAAAATTTTACCGGAAGTCCTTTGTTGATGAAAAGTTGATAAAAATTTATAAGTTTCACAGTTTACTAGTTGGTGAATGCTAAAAAAGTTTTAATTTTAAAATTTGAAAAAACTCATATAATAGCCTATGTCGGAAACCGGAAAAATATCACAAAAAAAATTATATCAAAAAGAAATTGAAGTGGTTAAAAATAAATTGACGGAATTTTTAGAAAAAAACCATCAGAGAAAAACCCCGGAACGATATGCTATCTTGGAAGAAATATACCGGATAGAAGAGCATTTCGATATTGATTATTTATACAAATTGTTCAAACAAAAACATTTCAGTGTTAGTAAAGCTACAATATACAATACCTTGGAGTTGTTATTAGAGGCGGGTTTGGTCCGTAAACATCAATTTGGAAAAGTGCAAGCTTTTTATGAGAAAAGTTATTTTAACAAAAATCATGACCATATCATCATGCTCGATGATTTTAAGATTATAGAATTTTGCGATCCACGTATCGAGCAAATAAAAAAAGATTTTGAAGAGGCAATGGATATAGAAATTGAAAGTCATACATTATATTTATATGCCCGTAAAAAGAAAAAAATGTAAGTAGTTACTTTAATACTTTTTATTACTAAAAAATTAAAGAGAATGGAGTTACCTGAAAAAAAAGACAAAGCCGTAATAAAGCAAACGCCTAAAAATGTAGGGTTACCGCAACCCAAAGTACCCCCGCAAGCTGTCGATTTGGAAAAAGCCATTTTGGGAGCCATGATGATTGACAAGCGTGGCGTTGACGAAGTGATAGAATTATTGGATCCGGAAGCTTTTTATTTGCCTGAACATCAAGAGATTTTTGCGGCTATTACGGATTTGTTTAACAATGGTAAGCCTATAGATATTCTAACGGTTACCGAGGAATTACGACGACGCGGAACTTTACAACAGATAGGCGGAGAATATTATTTGATCACTTTGTCTAACTTGGTGGCAACGGCAGCTCATGTTGAGTATTATGCCCGCATTGTCTTGCAAATGTTTGTCAAACGCCGTTTGATTGAAATTTCAAACGATATCATTGAAAAAGCTTACGATGAAACGGTTGATGTACTCGATTTATTGGATAAAGCCGAACAGGAGTTATTTGAAGTATCACAAGGAAGTCTGAAATCAAATAGTGCCAAAATAGGAAAGATAGTCACAGAAGTTAAAGAGCAATTGGAACAATTGGCCAAACAGGAAGGTTTGAGTGGTATTTCAACGGGTTTTCCTTCTTTGGATGAATATACTTCCGGTTGGCAAAACGGTGATTTGATTATTGTTGCCGCTCGTCCCGGGATGGGAAAAACGGCATTTGTTTTGTCAATGGCACGCAATATGGCCGTGGACTTTAAAGTACCGGTGGCTATTTTTAACTTGGAAATGACTTCCGACCAATTGATTAAAAGGCTTTTTGCCATAGAAACGGAAATTCCCGCAGAGAAATTTCGTAGTGGAAAATTGACCGATGTGGAATGGAATTTGCTTAATAGTAGAATGAATAATATTGCAGATGCGCCTATTTTTATCAATGATTCGAGTATGTTGTCCGTTTTTGATTTGCGGTCGCAAGCCCGTAAACTCAAGAGAGTGGAAAATATCGGGGTTTTAATTATCGACTATTTACAATTGATGACGGCACAAACCAATAATAAAACCGGAAACCGTGAACAGGAGATTTCGACCATTTCCCGTAATTTGAAGGCTTTGGCCAAAGAATTGAACATTCCGGTTATCGCCTTATCGCAATTGTCCCGGAAAGTGGAAGAACGTACGGATAAATCAGGGCACAAACGACCGCAATTGGCTGATTTGCGTGAATCCGGAGCCATAGAGCAAGATGCCGATATCGTTAGTTTTATCTATCGCCCCGAATATTATAAAATTGAGTCGTGGGAAGATGAAATGCCTACACAAGACCAAGCTGAGTTTATTATCGCCAAGCACCGTAACGGAAAAACCGGTTCTATCAGATTAAAATTTGATTCGAGATTCGGCCGTTTTTCGGAGTTGAATACCTTGAGCGAATTTACCATGGAATCTAAATTAAACCAAATCAGCCCCAATACCGGATTGAGTCCTGATGATTTTGAATTTTAATCATTTTACACAAGATGAAAGCAATATACCATTTTAAATATATCTTTGTTTTTACCCTGTTTTTTATTTGGCAAACCGGTTTGGCCAAGTTTATTTTGATACCTATGGATGAACATCAGCATAATCATCTCAAAGCTTATGGTATTGTTTACAAAGCTCTGCAACAACATATCAAGGTAAAATGGTTGCTCAATTACCGTGGCGGGTCTTTTTTGATTCCTTATGATGAGCAAATTAAAGAAGAATGTCAAATAAGAGGCGTTGATTTTGAATTGATTACAGAAGATGAAGCCGCCCAAATCTTAAAAGAAATCAGTTCGCCGTCCAAAAATAAGGAAGCGGTTACACTGGAAAAAGCCCCAAAAATAGCCGTATATTCTCCAAAAGATAAAGCCCCTTGGGATGATGCCGTTACTTTGGTGTTGTCATATGCCGAAATTCCTTATGATGTGGTTTATGACGAAGATGTGCTCAACGATAAGTTGTTGCAATACGATTGGTTACATTTGCATCATGAAGATTTTACCGGACAATACGGCCGTTTTTATGCGGCATTTCATACAGCCCCATGGTATATCAAACGAAAAAAAGAACTGGAAGATCTGGCTCATCGGTTGGGATTTAACAAAGTGTCACAATTAAAACTGGCCGTTGCTAAAAAAATCAGAGATTATGTAATAGGCGGTGGTTTTATGTTTGCCATGTGTTCGGCAACTGATTCTTTTGATATTGCCTTGGCAGCCGATGGGGTTGATATTTGTGAACCGATGTTTGACGGTGACCCTTCCGATACCGGTTATCAATCAAAACTGGATTATAGTAAAACCTTTGCATTTACCGGTTTTGTTTTGGAACCGAACCCGATGGTTTACGAGTTTTCCAATATAGATACTACAACAAAACGGCGGATACCCCGAGAAACCGATTATTTTGAACTGAACGAATTTTCGGCAAAATGGGATCCGGTTCCTACCATGCTGACTCAAAACCATACGATTATGATTAAAGGTTTTATGGGGCAGACTACGGCGTTTGACCGGAAATTAATCAAACCGGATGTAATTATTTTAGCTGAAAATCGTATCAATGGTGAAGCCCGGTATATCCACGGGGTTAGAGGTAAAGGGATGTTTACCTTTTACGGCGGACACGATCCAGAAGATTATAGTCACAGGGTCGGCGACCCTAAAACCGAACTGGATTTGCATCCGACTTCTCCCGGTTACCGGCTGATTCTCAATAATGTATTGTTCCCCGCAGCCAAAAAGAAACATAAAAAGACTTAGATTAGTTAAAAGTTTATATTGACTGTCCATTTAAAAACATCAAATAATACGTTGATAAGGGGATGGTTTTTATCAGTTGGGAAGATGAATTTTAGAATATTTGCAATTTTTATCAACAAAAAATGTAGCATGCGCATGCTACATTTTTTGTTGAATAGTTGAATGTTTAATGAGAAAAAAATTAAAAATTAAAACCCAAATCGCCCGGAATTATTCCAACTGTTTTTTGATTGATTAAATGACCGTCAGAAACATCGAAAACGGAAACCGTGCCTTCCTGTTGATAATCAAGGGCGTCAGTGATGTATATTTTTTCGTTGTATATTTCCATGTTGTAAGCTTCTCCGTTATATGTCATAAATTCTGAACTTGGTAATGCGGTATCTCCGGTATTCATTTTGTAAACTTTAGCGTCCATGTAATAGTATAAATCATCACCGGACAAACTTAAAAAACCGGGATGTTCGGTAGTAGCGAAATCAAAAGTAGCTTCAATATTAAAATTATTGTTCATATCTATTTTGTAGAGTTGTCCGGCAGTTTCGTTGCCAGTCCAGTCCGGTTCACCGCCACACAAAACCCATAAATAGTTGTCTTTGATGACCATTGAATTGGGACGGTCCCCAACCGTGATTGTATTTGTAACTTCTTTCAAAATCAAATCGAAAACGGTAACTTTGTTGTTGGTGCCCCATGCCCCTTGATGTGCTACAAATAAATAATCATCGTTTTTAACCATTTTTTCGGGGCCCAGAGCCACGGGAATATGACCGGTTACTTGATCACTGTTAGTGTTGACGATAGCTAAATAATCATCTGTGCTGTCCGAAGGGTCTCCCCAGCAAGTAACCAATGCAGTATGACTACCGATTGTTTCAAAATATCTCGGATCAGATAAACCGCTTGAAATTGTAGCAACGCGTTCCATCGTATCATCTTTAACAACTTCAATCTTATTTGATCCGGTAACAACGATGTACGCTTTATTGTTGCTAAACCCGACAGATTGTGCCTGGTCGCCCAAAGCCGTATTATTTACCGATTGATAAACGTCATTGGTTACCGTTGAGAAGTCCTTACTTCCAAAACTGATACTTGCATTGCCTTGCATAAAATTACCCTCATTGATAACGAAAACCCCGGAAGCAAATTCGCCTTCGGATTCTGTGGTTTTGGGTTTTTTACAGCTTAAAATACTGATAATTAGTGTTAAAGCTAAAAGAAAATTGATTTGTTTCATAATATTTAAATTTTAAAGTTTAAGATAAATTCATAAAACCGTCCCGGTTGCGGACGGGAAGGAACATTTTCATAATATGTATTTAATAGATTATTAATGTTAAATTGTATATTTATATGTTGTCCGTAATTGTGGCTCAAAGATAAACTATGTAAATGATATGCCGGTAAAAATTTAGTATTTGTCGTTGTCGTGAAAATTTTACCTTGATATCTGTATCGATAACTCAAAGTATAAGATTTATAGACAAATTTAAAGCTATTCAAACCGGTTATTTGCGGTGTGAATGGTAACAATTTATTGTTCTTTTGATTGACAGCCCGGTTGTAATTAACTTCTATCCGGTTGGATAAAGTTATTGAATTGTTGATTTTCAACACCTTATGTAAAGACACTTCAATACCGGAATAACGCACTGTTTCAAAGTTTTCCGGATACCAATATTGATGTTGTCCCGGGACCCATTTAATCAAGTTGTGACTGTCGATATAAAAAATGCCCAAATGCGTTTCAAAATTCCGTTGATTATAATTGTAAACGGCATCGAAACTGTAACTTGTTTCGGGTTGTAATCCGGGATTGCCGCCGGGCGTCCAATATAAGTCGTTAAAAGTGGGAAGCCTAAAATTTTTCGAGGCACTGAAACGGAAATGATGATAAGTATGAAACGGAATATGTAAAGCTAACGCTCCAATTATTGGTATTTTAAGATCCGGATTGAAATCTTGACGTAATTTTATTTGATAATCTATATTATTGAGCTGATGTGACCAAATCAAAAAAGTAGCAAAATTATTTCTGATATGCTTGCCGGTATGGTCACCTGTTCCGGTTTGTTTAGATATTTCATTGCCTATTACAAGATTGTAAGTTTTGTGCAATCTGAAATTTAACAGGTTTCTTACAAGTATGCTTTGTGCAGCGCTTTGGCTGTTACCGGCTAAATTTTTATTGAAAAAATATTGATATTTCTCATGCAGGTAAACCATTTCCGTACGACTGGAAAAATAACGGTTTTGCCAAAACCATCCACTTAAAATATTTGTGTTTCCGGTAAACAATTCGGCATTTTGAGGCATATAAAGGGTTCTTGAAGTTTCACGGTCAAGCTTTGAAATTTTGTATTTGATATACAATTGATGATGATGCAATTTAATCCCGTTTATAAAACTAAAATCCCAACCTTGGTAACGGCCGTTTTCATTTTTGATCCGGTATCCGGGATACGGATAATCATTTTTTGATTTTTGAATCTGAAAACCGAATTTTGTATAAGTTTTATTATTGCCGCTTATGATTTTAAAGTGATTTATCCCTGTTCTAAAACTGCCTATTTTGGTGTGATTGGATATGTGAAAAGTGTCTTTGAAAGTTATCTTGTCATTAAAAACAACGATGCCCCCTATGGCACCACTACCAAAAATGACGCTGCTTCCCCCTTTTTTTATAAAAATTTCGTCAAATCCGCCGGGTGAAAACGTGTTCAAATCCGTTTGTCCGTTGAGTATGGAATTCACAGAAATACCGTTCCAGACAATTTGTGTGTGAACGGGCCCTGTTCCTCTTAACGAAATACCGGATACCATTCCTCTTCCGTATTCTTTGAAAAAAACAGCTGTGTTTTGAATTAAAAGTTCCGTTAAAGAACTTGTGCCGGACAATGAATCGGGAAGCTTGGTAAGTTGGTAGGGGTTAAATACTTTTTTGCAGGACAATCCTTCTATAAAAACGGAATCCAAAACATAGTTTTGTTTCTGCAATTTTTGTCCCGGAACGGTTTGCGTTATAAAAATAAATAGCAGTAAAAAAAACAATAGATGTTTCATAAGATTTTTAACCTTTCCTCCGAAGGTTTTATCATTTTAGGTTACCGGTTTAGCAGGTCTCCTGGCTTGCGTCTTATGTTTGGCCTTCCCATTTCAGCTGTTAGAAACAGTGGCGAAAGTTAAACATAAGCTTTATAGCTTACAGTTGCGGGGACAGCTTAGGATTTGCACCTAATTCCCTTTTAATTCCGTTTACCGGAAACTAAACCGTTGCAAATTTAAAAATTATTAATTTCCGACCGGTTGATTTTTTTATTTTTTTTTATTTTTTTTGTGAGATATTTAGTTTTTCAATATCAAGCATATTTTTTATCTTTGTAGTTGAATTTTAAGTTTTTAAAATGATATATGGATTTTTTTAAGCGTCTTTTTCCTTCCAAAACAAAAAAATATGAACATCTGGATGAAGTTTCGCAAGATATGAATACGGAACAAATGTCTATTGACGAACTTTTTGTATTTAATTTCAAACAAAAAGGCGGTGCTTTCTTTTATCCGGAGGATTTGAATGATTTTACAGACAGTTTGAAACAACTTTTAAAATATTTGAATGCTGAAAAATATACTGTGTTGGAGCAACCTTATTATCGTTTTTTAAAAAGAATGTCTATTCCCGCTACGGACCAATTTGATAAAAACGGGGTACTATTAGGGGGGTGTGAGGCTCTTATTGCCGATGAAGGGGCAATAATGACAACGGCAGAACATACCCGGGAATTTAGAAACCGTGAACTGCCGCGACGCCGGGTTATTGTAGCTTTGTCTGACCAAATTACGCCTAATAAATCACAAGCACTGACCCGGATTAATAATAAATTTGAAAAACCGCCGGCAAATATCCAAACAATGAGTATATTTGCCCGGCCCGAAAATGATTTATCTGGAAACAATTGGTACGAAACCTATTTGTTTTTGATAGAGAATTGAAACAATATTTATAAAAACAACGCAAAAAAAATAAATGAACGAACTTCTAAAACGTACTTTTTTCGGTTTTCTTTATGCTTTAACTGTTATTTTGGCATTACAGTTTTATTCGTGGACGGCCGTTTTATTGGGATTTTTTTTGCTTCTCGGATTACGGGAATTTTCTGCATTGACCGGTTTTTCTTATAAAAGGGTTTTGATACCGGCATTTTTTATTTTTTTGACGGCTTTTTTACATCATTATCCCGCTATTGACAGTCAAGTTGTCAAGATAGCCGGTGCTTTCACTTTGTTGGTATTGTTTCTACCTTTTGTAAATTTTATTTTCTACCGAATTTCTTTGAACGAATTGACCAATTTGTATTTAACGGTTTTTTACTTGGCCGTACCGTTTTCATTGGCATTACATATGGATAATAAACTGCTCTTGTCTATATTTTTTATTATATGGGCCTCGGATAGTTTTGCATATTTAACCGGAAAATATTTCGGAAAACATAAATTAGCAGAGAAAATTTCTCCTAAAAAAACCATTGAAGGGGCATTGGGCGGATTGATGGGCGGATTGGTAACGGCTTATCTGTTGTTCCGGTTTAGCGGTTGGGATTTTAAGATGAATATCTTGCAATTTTTTATTTTGACGTTTATAATTGTTATTTTTGGCACATTAGGGGATTTGTTGGAATCCCGTTTTAAACGCTTGGCAAATGTTAAGGATTCCGGCCATATTATTCCCGGACACGGTGGTATTTTAGACCGGTTAGACAGTTTTATTTTGACGGTGCCTTTTGTGTTTGTTTATTTGCTAATTATTTGATTATCATGCAATTGCACAAAGAAGGGTATAGAATTATAGCGTGGTCGTTTTTGGTAATTTTGATTATCAATTATTTTATTCATACGCAATTTCATATTGTTTGGTTGAGCGGTTTCTTCTCGGTTATTTCGCTTATAGTTTTTATGTTGATTGTGTATTTTTTCCGGTTTCCCTCTCGGACAGTCAAAGCCGGACCCAATGAAGTGGTAGCTCCTGTAGATGGTAAAGTCGTGGTAATAGAAGAAGTGTTTGAACCGGAATTTTTTAAAGATAAAAGATTACAAATATCCATTTTTATGTCGCCGTTAAATGTTCATGCAACTCGCTATCCTGTAAGCGGAAAAGTGATTTACAGCAAATATTATAAAGGTAAACATTTGGTGGCTTGGCATCCTAAATCGTCGGAACTTAATGAACGAACATCAATCGTTGTCGATAATCCGGTTATCGGTCCTGTTATGTTCAGACAAATTGCAGGAGCTGTGGCGCGCCGGATAGAAAATTATTCCAAAGTAGGGGATGAAGTAAAGCAAGGGGCTGATGCTGGTTTTATCAAATTCGGTTCCCGGGTTGACATTTTTTTACCGTTAAACACCAACCCGGAAGTTGTTATCGGTGATAAAACCCGCGGTGGTGAAACTATTATAGCCGAAGTTATTGTTGATAATTAAGAGGTTTTCTTTAATAAAAAAATCCGTTTTTCTTTTATATGCAAAAAATAAATTATGTAAGTTTGCACTAATTAAATTTAAGATTGTATGCATATAGCCATTGCCGGAAATATCGGAGCAGGTAAAACTACTTTAACAACCTTGTTGTCACAACATTTGAAAATGGAACCGCATTACGAATCGGTAGAACAAAATCCTTATTTGGAAGATTTTTATCACGATATGCAGCGATGGTCTTTTCACTTACAAGTCTATTTTTTAAATAGCCGGTTTCGTCAGATTTTAGAAATCAAAAAAGAAAAAAAAGATATCATTCAGGACCGTACCATTTACGAAGATCGTTTTATTTTTGCAGCCAATTTGCATGCAATGGGTTTAATGAGCCAACGGGATTATAACAATTATGCCTCATTATTCGATTTAATGGAATTAATTGTTACGCCTCCCGATTTGTTAATTTATCTAAAAGCAAGTATACCGACTTTGGTCAGAAATATTCATTCCAGAGGTCGTGAATATGAAAAATCCATCAATATCGATTATTTAAGCAACCTCAACAAACGTTACAACGATTGGATTGCCGGTTACGATAAAGGTAAATTATTAGTCATTGAAGTCGATGATTTGAATTTTGTCGAAAATCAAGAAGATTTAGGGACAGTAATAGAAAAAGTCAATGCGGAAATTCACGGTTTATTTTAGGTATCTCAGAAGGCAAATCAAAACCAGGAAATTAATATACAAATTTTTTCGCTGGCGTTATAAACATATCAGTAACGAACAATTTTTAAATTTGATCAGTGTTATCATCGGTTTGTTAACCGGATTGGCTGCTGTTACTATTAAAAACTTTACTCACCTAATCCAACATGTTCTGGAAGCTGATTTTATCCACGATTTACACAAAGCTTTGTATTTTGTTTTCCCTATTGTGGGGATAGGACTGGTAATTTTGGTTATCAAATATATTATTAAAAAACCTGTTGAGGATGGGGTTCCTTTGGTTTTATATGCCATCATGAAACTCAAAAGTATGATTCCCTCATATCATACATATGCTTCGTTAATTACGGCGCCTTTAACTGTTGGATTCGGAGGTTCTGTCGGATTGGAAGGCCCTTCGACATTGACCGGTGCCGCTATCAGTTCCAATTTGTCCAGACTGTTACATCTGAATCTCAAACAACGTAATCTTTTGTTGGGTGCAGCGGCTGCCGGTACATTTGCTTCTATATTTAAAGCACCGATTGCCGGCATTTTGTTTGCTGTTGAAATATTCGGTTTCGATTTGACTATGACCTCTCTGGTACCCTTGATTTTAGCTTCGGTATCCGGCATTTTAACTTCCTATTTCTTTATGGGTAAAAATATCTTGTTGCACTTTGATTTGGTACATCATTACAGGTTGAGTGATACGCCGTTGTTTATTTTGCTCGGTATAACTTCTGCAACGACTTCTATCTATTTTGTCAAGGTTTATTACAGTATAATGAACTTTTTTGAAAAAATTGAAAACCCTTGGAAACGTTGGGCATTAGCCGGTTTGTTTCTTGGTCTGACCATATTTTTTATCCCTACTTTATACGGTGAAGGTTATGAAATTTTGAACCATATTTTGATAAATAATTATCATTTTGTGCTCAATACTTCTTATTTTACTATTAACCACAATGATATTTATATGATTATCCTCTTTTTTGTGTTGTTAGTGAGTTTTAAAGTGGTAGCTATGTCATTGACTTTCAGTGCGGGAGGAATTGGAGGTGTGTTTGCTCCGACTTTGTTTACCGGTGCAATATCGGGTTATGTTTTTGCATTGATATTAAATACGACAGGCCTTTTATCTAATCAATTATCTACCGAAAATTTTGCATTGGTCGGTATGGCGGGAACTATTGCCGGGGTATTACAAGCTCCTCTGACGGCGGTATTCTTGATTGCTGAAATTACCGGTGGTTATGATTTGATTGTTCCCATTATGTTAGTTGCGGCGTTGTCTTATATGATTTCCAAAAAAGTTTTGAAATACAGTATTTATACAATGCAATTGGCTGAAATTGATGCTTTACCAACCCACGATAAAGATAAATTTGCCGGTAAATTAATTGAATGGAAACAGGTCATTGAAAAGGATTTTATTCCCATTAAACCGTCTATGAGTTTGGGATATTTGGTTTACAATATCGTGACCCGTTCGCACAGGAATCTTTTCCCTGTTATAGATGACAAGAGTCGTTTTATTGGGGTTATTACGCTTGATGACATCCGTCAAATTATGTTTAATCGTGATTTATACGACAATACTTTTGTACGTGATTTGATGCACAAGGCACCGGATGTGATCATATATGAAAATGATAATTTCCATGATATTATGCGTAAGTTTACCGAAACCGGTGCTTGGAACCTGCCGGTTATCAAAGATAATTTGTATCTCGGATTTATTTCAAAATCAAAAATATTGAGTGTTTACCGCAGAAAATTGTTGGAATTGACGTCTGAATGATAGGACTGAGTTGAAAGTTATATTTTCAACTATATATGTTATCTTTGTTTAAAGATTAAACCGGCTATGTCATCACAAAGAAAAAATTTTCAATCGTTAAAAATTACAGTCTCGCAAGAGAAAAAAACTTTTTATCCGCACGAGGGGTTTGCCGCCGGCATTACACCGTATTTAAGAGGTCCGTATTCGACTATGTATGTGCGTCGTCCTTGGACGATACGCCAATATGCCGGGTTTTCCACAGCCGAAGAAAGCAATGCATTTTACAAGCGCAATTTGGCGGCCGGACAAAAAGGCTTATCCGTTGCTTTTGATTTGGCCACTCATCGCGGTTATGATTCCGACCATCCGCGGGTCAAAGGCGATGTCGGTAAAGCTGGTGTAGCCATAGATACCGTCGAAGATATGAAGATTTTGTTTGACGGTATTCCATTGGACAAGATGTCCGTGTCAATGACCATGAATGGTGCCGTACTGCCTGTTATGGCATTTTATATTGTTGCTGCTAAGGAACAAGGCGTTGATTTACAACAACTTTCCGGAACCATTCAAAATGATATCCTTAAAGAATTTATGGTGCGCAATACCTATATTTATCCACCTGCGCCTTCTATGAAGATTATTGCCGATATCTTTGAATTTACAGCCAGATATATGCCTAAATTCAATTCCATCAGTATTTCCGGTTATCATATTCAAGAAGCGGGAGGAACGCCTGAAATTGAATTGGCTTATACGTTGGCAGACGGATTGGAATATATTAGAACCGGACTCAAAGCCGGTATGGATATTGATCGGTTTGCGCCGCGTTTATCTTTCTTTTGGGGTATCGGGATGAATCATTTTAAAGAAATTGCCAAAATGCGGGCTGCCCGGATGTTATGGGCCAAAATTGTCAAACAATTTAATCCTCAAAATCCCAAATCCATGGCGTTAAGGACGCATTCGCAAACCAGTGGATGGAGTTTGACTGAACAAGATCCGTACAATAATGTGATGCGTACCTTGATAGAAGCGGCAGCGGCAGCTTTTGGAGGTACCCAATCCTTGCATACTAATGCTTTGGATGAAGCCATTGCCTTACCGACGGATTTTTCAGCGAGAATTGCCCGTAATACACAGATTTTTTTACAAGAAGAAACCATGATTACCAAAACGGTTGACCCGTGGGGTGGGAGTCAATATGTAGAAAAACTCACTGATGAAATCGCCCGTAAAGCTTGGGAATTGATACAAGAAGTGGAAGCACTCGGCGGGATGACCAAAGCTATTGAAAAAGGGATTCCTAAACTACGTATAGAAGAAGCGGCTGCTATTAAACAAGCCCGTATCGATAGCGGGCAAGACATTATAGTCGGTGTCAATGCTTACAAGTTGGACGAAGAACCGCCTATTCCTATTTTGGAAATAGACAATGAACTGGTCAGGCAAAGGCAGATAGAAAAATTGCAAAAAATAAAAGAAACGCGTGATAACAAAAAGGTTAAAGCAATCTTGCAAGAATTAACACGTGCGGCTCGTGACGGTCATGAAAATTTGTTATCTTTGGCTGTCAAAGCTGCTGAAGTCCGGGCTACTTTGGGAGAAATCTCAGATGCGCTCGAAGCGGCTTTTGGCAGATATAAAGCACAAATTAAAACAGTTTCCGGTGTGTATGCCAATGCCATTCAAAATGATGACAGCTTTAAAAAAGCACGCGAATTAGCCGACCGTTTTGCGGAATTGGAAGGGCGTCGTCCACGTATTATGATAGCTAAAATGGGACAAGATGGTCATGACCGCGGCGCCAAAGTAGTGGCAACGGCTTATGCCGATATCGGTTTTGATGTGGATATCGGTCCTTTGTTTCAAACTCCTCAGGAAGTCGCCAAACAAGCCGCTGAAAATGACGTCCATATTTTAGGCGTTTCCTCTTTGGCTGCCGGACATAAAACTTTGATTCCCGAAGTTATTCAAGAATTGAAAAAATTGGGGCGTGATGATATTTTGGTTATCGCCGGTGGGGTTATTCCCAAACAAGATTATCAATTTTTATTTGATGCCGGTGTCGTCGGTATATACGGCCCCGGTACCAAAATCAGTGATGCCGCTATCGATTTGTTGACAATCTTACTGCAAATGCATGAGGATGAATAATTTTATAAATCGTTAAGAATTAACGATGTAGATTAAAACTTGATTATTCTTTCCCGTCAACGTAATCTTGTAAATATTTAAACCTTTCGGTCAGATGACCGTTCTCGGTAACTTTGGCACGGGCTAAAATACCATTTTTGTCGCCGTTAAAAAAGGCCGGTATAATGTGTTTCTTAAAATTTTCACCGAAACCTTCCGAAGCATCACGGGCAATTTCATTGGGTAAATTATCAACCGTCATGCAAGCAATAGCGTTTTCATTTTTATAATCGGTTACTTGTCCGGTAACAGGATCGTAGCCGTAAATAGGATTGTCAATAGTCGATGCTTTGATGGTAGTAGCTACCGGACCGTTGAGGTCGCAACTGATATCACCTACGACTTTGATTTTATTGTCCAGAGCAAGAAGGTGTTTACGCGTTAAAATATAAGGAGCCCCCTGACCGTAATAATGTCCGGCTATATAAACATCGGCTGCTTTGGTAAATTTTTCAAAATCCCCTTCAAATCGTTCGGGATGCGTAAAAAATTCTTGAAAATCAAAGTCCTTACCTTCTTTATGTTTGTTATACCAATCAACATCTATTTGGGTATAAACGGGTTCGTCAAAATTGTCTTTTAAGAAAGATTGCGGAGAAACTTCTTTGATTCCCATAGCATCCAGCATTTCTTTGGCGCCCATTCCAACACGTCCTTTTCCGGTCAGGACGATTTTTATAGGCGGCAGTAGTTTTTTGACACTTTTCAAGGTTTTGACAAGTTCAACCTGATCTTTTAATTCGATAGCCTTGGGAATGTCAAATAATCCTGTTTTTTTTCCGTAAGTTCTGATTGTATTATAAGTCCCGACCACTCCGGCATAATAGCCGAAAGCGACCAAACGCATCCCGTTTTTATCCACAATGGTTTCGTGGTCGTATAATGTTATTTTCTTGTCTAATATTGCCCGTAGAAGTTTACGGTTGTACGGTTGTTTTTTTATAGTATGTGAGAAGAAAAAATAAGTTTTATGGGGTATCAAAGCCTCAATGGGTACTTCTTTAACGCCCAACAATATATCGGCATCCGATACATCGTCAACAACTTTGATACCGGCTTTGCGGTATTCGGCATCGGTGTAGGCTCTGATAGGCGAAGTTTCTGCTACTATTTCCAATCCGGGGTATCGTTCCATCAATTCTTTGGCTTGTACCGGCGTTAAGACTACCCGTCTGTCAGGCGGATTTTTCCGTTCCTTAATAAGTGCTATTTTCATACACTAATCATTTTTTTTAAGTCGTGCAAAGATACGTTTTATTGACGACTTTTAAAAGCATCGTAAATTACGCCGCTACTATGGTCGAACCGGCTACCAGTAACACTTGAAAATACGTTGATTAGTCCGGTGTCTTTGAGTAATCCTAGTAAACCGAAAATCAAGGCTTCTTTGTAGTCAATTAAAGTTGTCGCGGGAATGACAATTTTTGAAGGCGTGTGTTTTTTAATCCGTTGGATTAGATATTCGTTATGTGCCCCGCCACCGGTTATTAACATCGAGCCCTCATTTTTTGTAATTTTAGCAATTTGTAAAGCTATATGTTCGACATATGTTTTTAGTATATCGTTGATTTTCAACCGAAAGGAATCTATTAAGGGTATAATTTTTTCCATAACAAATTCCCATCCCAGTGATTTGGGTTGTTCGGTTTGATAATAATCCAAGTGGTTTAACGTATTGAGCAAATCCGTATTGATATTTCCCGATTCGGCTATTTGTCCTTTGTCATCATACGGTAATCCCATTGAAGCCACATAATGATTTAACACAATATTAGCCGGACAGATATCATAAGCCAGACGATTACCGTTTTTTTCGAAAGAAATATTGGCAAATCCGCCGATATTTAAACAATAATCATATTCTCCGAACAAATACCGGTCGCCAGCAGGCACTAAGGGGGCACCTTGACCGCCCAAAGCCACGTCCTGTGTCCGGAAATTACAAATGGTTTTAATCCCCGTAACGGCATTGATGTGGGCGCCATTGCCTATTTGGGTTGTATAACCGGCTCCGGGCCGGTGAAAAACCGTTTGACCGTGTGAGGCAATTAAATCTACCCGGTCTATCCGGTGACGTTTGATAAAGGCATTAATTTGTTCGCCTAAGAAGATACCGTAACGGGCGTCAAGTTGTGCCAGTTGGGATGCAGTCATGTCAAAGGCATTCTTCAAATCGTTGTACCATTGTGTATCATAGGCTATGGTTACGGCTTGTAAAATTTCAAAATCTTGTAAATTATACGTATTAAATTTAATATATGTCAAATCCAGCCCGTCCAAAGAGGTGCCACTCATCAAACCTATCACATATTTGTATTTTTTTGGATGCATTTTTTTAGAGTTATTGAGCAAATTTAGTGATAATTGAAGAAATATGACATGCAATATAATCGGTATAGAGGGGAAACGTTTTTGATTGCTTCGTGAATTATTTTTACATACTTTTCCGTTCCTGTTCAGACATTTGTTGTAAGATAAATTACGATGCAGGGGTTTAGAAGGCATTGAAGAGGTATAAATTTTTTTAAAAAAAAATATAGCTTTGGCAGGATTTTTGCATTTGGATTTTGTATGAAAATGACAGCAAATATACCGCAAACAAATGTTAAGGTTTCTGAAAAGAAGGATTCTTTTCAAGAACAAGTAAAAAAGATTATTTCGACCAAATGGCAATTAAAAAGCATTTTGGAGACCGGGATAGTTACCGATGAGGCTAATTTTGATGGTGTTGAAATCGTTTTCAGCCAATATCATATCTATGCTTTGTATGGCAACCGGGTAGATAAATTCAAATACAGATTTTTGAGCCCGAGAACTTTTTCAGTAAATATTGAAGGTGAAGAAGTAAAATGCCGGATCAAGGAATTGACGGACATGAAAATGATTTTTCATGCTGATTTTAGACAATCTCATTTCATATTGGAATTGGAGGCGGTATAAAAATGTCTCTCGTTTTTCCGGTTCGCAAATTTTAGCTTAAATTTGTAGCAAACAATTTTGCTATGGATTATTTTGGTGAGATAATTGAAGGCTTAAAATATGCCATGCCTGCTGCTGTTACGGGCTATACCACTTATTACTTCCTCAATAGGTTTTATCGTTATGAAGAAAGAAAACAACTGCTCAAAGCCAAAGCTGATTTAAAAAAGCATGCCTTACCGGTACGTTTGCAAGCATACGAACGCTTAGCTTTGTTTTTAGAACGTATTTCTCCGGCCAAATTAGTGCAACATGTCAAACCTGCCAATGAGGATAAACATCAGTATGAAATGACTTTGGTCCTTCAAATTCAAAGTGAATTTGAACACAATTTGAGTCAGCAAATTTATGTATCCGGTAAATGTTGGGATGTGATAGTAACAACAAAAAATGCCATGTTGATGTTTATCAAACAAACTTCCGAAGATACTTCTGTTAAAACTGCTACCGATTTAAAAAACAGATTGTTAGAACGTTCCGCCAATGACGAAGTGCCGACCAAAATCGGTTTATCTTTTATCAGGAACGAAGTGAATGAATTGTTATAGAAATTTCTTTTTTAACTGTTAAAATCATGAAATATAATGAAGCGATGCTTCGTGATGGCGCGTTACAAGGTAAACACATCATTGTTACCGGTGGCGGTAGCGGATTGGGTAAAAGTATGACCCGTTATTTTTTGCAACTGGGGGCTAAGGTTGTTATAACGTCACGTAATTTGGAAAAATTGCAAAAAACGGCAGCCGAACTAAGCCGTGAAGCAGGAAGTGAAGTATTGGCGTTAGCTTGTGATGTGCGTGATTATGAACAAGTTGAAAAAATGTTAAAAGATGCTGTGGCAAAATTCGGGTATATCAACGGATTGGTAAACAATGCGGCTGGGAACTTTATCAGTCCAACGGAACGTTTATCAGCCCGTGCTTTTGATACCATTATCGATATCGTGCTTATAGGCAGTAAAAATACTACTTTGGCAGTGGGCAAGTATTGGATAAAAGAACAAATCAAACCGGCACGCATCTTAAATATCGTCACGACTTATGCTTGGACGGGTTCTGCATATGTAGTGCCGTCTGCTACGGCCAAAGCGGGGGTGTTGGCCATGACACGTTCTTTGGCCGTGGAATGGGCTAAATACGGTATCAGTAGCAATGCCATTGCTCCGGGACCTTTCCCGACAAAAGGTGCCTGGGATCGTTTACTACCCGGTGATTTAAGAGAAAAATTCAATCCTGCTAAAAAAATTCCTTTAAAAAGAGTAGGGGAACATCAGGAATTGGCCAATTTGTCGGCTTATCTAATGAGTGATTTTGCCGCTTATATCAATGGTGAAGTGATAACGATTGATGGTGGCGAATGGCTTTATGGTGCCGGGGAATTTAATATCTTGGAAAAAATTCCTCCGGAAATGTGGGATAGACTTGAACAAATGATAAAAGAAAAAAATAAAAAGACCCGGTAAATTATTCAAACTTACCGGGTTATGAGAGTTTAAAGATTTGTCAGGTTTGTTAATATCTGCAAGTCTATTAAAATAATTTTAAATCATCCAAAACTTTCATCACGGATTTGACGTGATTGGCCGAAATTTCCATTAATTTCATTTCATCTTCTTGCAATTTCAAGTCGATGATTTCTTCAATACCGTTGTAACCTAATTTAACGGGAACGCCCAATGCTACATTGTGTTGTCCGTATTCTCCATCGAGCATAACACAAACCGGGAATACGCGATGTGAATTTAATATGACGGCTTCGACCATTTCGGCTGCTGCTGCACCGGGTGCATACCAAGCAGATGTGCCGAGTAGTTTGACAATCTCCCCACCGCCTTTTTTGGTGCGTTCGACTAATTTATGAATCGTTTCAGCATCCATCAGTTCAGGTAAAGGAATACCGGAGACGCTGGTTAGACGGGGTAGCGGGACCATGGTGTCACCGTGACCACCGAGCAACATGGCATTGACATCTTTGGGAGACACATTTAAGGCTTCTGCTATAAAGGCTTCAAAACGGGCCGTATCCAAAACACCTGCCATACCGAAAACTTTGGTGCGTGGCAAACCCGTTGCCAAATAAGCCGTATAAGTCATGACGTCCAATGGATTGGCTACAATGATAAATTTGGCATTAGGCGAATATTCATAGGCTTTTTGCGAAACGTCTTTCATAATCTTGGCATTGATCCCAATCAAATCGTCACGGCTCATACCCGGTTTACGAGGGACACCGGAAGTGATGACAACCACATCTGAATCGGCGGTTTTGGAATAATCATCCGTATAACCTTTGACTTTGGTGTCAAAATAATTGATATGGGATGATTCCCAAATATCCAAAGCTTTGCCTTCGGCAAAATTGGGTTTGATATCAATTAATACGACTTCATCAACGATATTTTTACGTGCCGTTACTTCGGCTACTGTAGCACCGACATTTCCGGCACCGATTATTGTGACTTTTTTATTCATAATTTTGTGTATTTTATAAATTTGCCTCCAAATTTAATCAAATAAACAGGATATTTTTATGATATTAAACATTATTTTTTGACTTTTTTATAATGATTTTTTGAGGTTGGAAAGAAAAGATATTGTTTCCAAACTACATCAATGACATATGGAAGATATTTGTAAAACTTTAAACAGTCGTAAAATAAATCAAACCAATGTTTCCCCGGAAAAAATCAAATATCTATTTTAAATTTTTGTTTTAAATAAAGCAAATCCGGATTTTTTTTCAACAATTTTCTGAATTTGTCTTTTTTGGAATAAATTACTTCTTGTTTTTTTTCTTCTTTGACGCTAATAACAAAATCAATATCGTAATTGTTGAGATTGTAGCGGAGGAATTTGAGTATCTTTTCTTTGGTTTGCTCCAATTCTTTTTTTAAAGCTTCACTGGTCAAGGTCAAGTGAATTTGATGGTCAATGATTCTCGGATGCCGGTCAATCGTCAAAATGGATAAAAGATTTTTCTCTTTGTTTGCACGAAGTTTATCTAAATATTCAAGCCAATATTTTTCAAAATCTTCTGGTGAAAAATCATCTGTGGGCAATTTTTGCCCTTTGAGGATACGGTTTTTTTCTTCGAGTTCGCGTTTCTTTTTAAGGATGCCACTGATAGTGATACCTGTTCCTTCTGATTTTTTAGGTTTTTCTTTGGTTTCAGAGGTCTTGTTGTTATTCTCTTGGAGTGGCGTTTCTTCTTCAACTTTTGTGGGGCCGGTAAAACTGTTTTTGTAAGCTTCAACGACTTTTACGGTATCCTTAAAATGAGAAGAGGGAATTATATCAATTTTTTTTTTCGCCTCATCTCCAAAATTGAGTGAAGCTAATTTCATCAAAGCCAATTCGACTAACAGATGCGGACTTTTGCTCAATTTGTAATCGATATCTGTTTTGGTAGTCAAGTCAATGGCTTTAAGCAAAAACGTAAAATCCATTTGTTTGGATTGTTTCAAATAATGTTGTTTGATATTATCGCTGACTTCCAACAATTCAACGGTTTTAGGTTCTTTGGCTACGAGCAGGTCACGGAAATGACCGGCCAAGCCGGCTATAATCAAGTGGGCATCAAAACCTTGATGCAGGAGTTCGTTAAAATAATTTAAAACGCCGGGGATATCGTTTTTTAAAATCAAATCCGTCAGTTTGAAATATGCATCATAATCGAGAATGCTCATGCTTTCTGATACGATTTTACGGGTAATTTTACCGTTGGCATAGCTGGCTACTTTATCAAACATGGATAATGCATCGCGTAAAGCTCCGTCAGCTTTTTGAGCGATTAAGAACAAAGCGTCATCGTCGGCTTCCAAGCCTTCTTTTTGGGCAATTTTTTTCAAATGTTCTTTGATATCAAAGGCATTAATCCGCTTAAAATCATAGATTTGACATCGCGATAAAATGGTTGGTATGATTTTGTGTTTTTCGGTAGTCGCCAAGATAAAGATGACGTGTTCGGGCGGTTCTTCCAATGTTTTTAAAAAAGCGTTAAAAGCCGCTTGGGTGAGCATGTGCACCTCGTCTATGATGTAAACTTTGTATTTCCCGGTTTGCGGCGGGATACGAACCTGTTCGATAAGTGTCCGGATATCGTCCACCCCGTTGTTGGAAGCGGCATCCAGTTCAAAAATATTAAACGCAAAATCTTCATCGGCGGCGGTGTCTTCGGTTTTATTGATTTCTTTGGCTAAAATACGGGCACAAGTTGTTTTACCGACACCACGCGGACCGGTAAACAAAAGGGCTTGCGCCAAATGTCCTTTGGCTATGGCATTCTTTAAGGTGTTGGTAACAGCTTGTTGTCCAACGACTTCTTCAAATTTTTGTGGTCTGTATTTTAAAGCTGAAACGATATAATTCATAACAATTGCTCTGTGAGACAAAGATAGCTTTTTTTTGTTTATTTATAAAATAAATTATTTCTATCCAATTTATGTTTTGCGACACTTTATATCTCCTTTAATAACAAGAATTTGAAGTAATGAGGAATTTTTTTTTATACAATTTTTATAATTTCATATCTTTTATGACTCAAATGAATAATAAATTAATGTAGTTTATTGAGACATTAATTAAAATGTATGGATTTGTTTTTTTTAATATTTTAATTTAAATTGTTTAAATTCGTTTTATAAACATTTTAATATGACTATTTATCATGTCCCCGATATGCTAATAGATCCTGTTGAAAAGGTCAATTTTATTTTATATGAAAATTATCAGTCTAGCGAAAAAAACAGAGTACTGTTTACCCAAAATGTGATTTCATTTGTCATGGATGGTGAAAAAGAAATTTTTTTACCGGAAGCAGGCGTAAAAATACGAAACGGCTTGGCATTAATCGGTTTAGCCAACTGTTTGATGTCCGAAAGAAAACCTTCTGATCAAAGCCCTTACAAAGCCTTACTTGTTTTTTTTGACAATGCGTTTCTATCCGGATTTATGGTTAAATACCGCCATATGATCGATATAAAAAATTTCAAAGACAAATCGGTCGGTGCGATAAAATTTGACAAATATTTAGAATTATACAGTAATTTTATTATTGAAAATCTCGCATCAACGAGGAAAATTTTATCTCAAAGAATGAAAGAATTAAAAGTAGAAGAATTACTATTATATCTCTTGCAACATTATCCGGCAGAATTCAGGGTGTTTTTTAACAAAAATTCCAATATCAATGCAATTCGATTTAAATCGATTATTGAATACAACCGGCTCAAAAATTTACGTATGGACGAGCTGGCATTTTTGTGTCACATGAGTCTTTCGACTTTTAAACGACATTTTAAAAAATACTATCGAATTTCGCCCCGGCAATGGTTTTTACAAGAAAGGATGAATCATGCCAAAAATTTATTGGAGCAGGGTAAAAGACCTTCGGAAATTTACCGTCAAGCAGGTTATGCTACTTTGTCTAATTTTCTCAAAGCCTATAAAAATTTTTTTAAGACGACATCAGATCAAATTTGACCCGTTTGGAATACTTTTTAAACCGTTTATTGTCTTCATATGAATTATTTTTGCCATAGATAATTTATCCCGCTATGTCCGGTCTGAAAAAATAAATAATTTAATTTTACAAATACAAATTTTTTAATACAGAAAACAAAAAACTAACCATATAAATATTATGAAACCGACATGATTAAAATAATCATTAAACATACAAAAAAATGATTATTTTAGTCATCAAAGGTTACATCTGACCATAGTGTTAAAATAAAAAATAATCAGATGAAAAATAAATTGTTAATTTACATCTTATCAGCCATATTTTTTTCTATAAATTTAATGGCTCAAAACAGTACGTTTACCCTCAAATCCGATGATTTGGGTGGCCAATTTGCATTAAAGCAAGTCTATGATAAATACGATTGCGGCGGGCAAAATATTTCGCCGCAATTAGTGTGGAACAATGCCCCTGCCGGCACCAAAAGTTTTGCCATAACCATATATGACCCCGACGCACCGACCGGAAGTGGCTGGTGGCATTGGTTGATTTTCAACATTCCTGCAAACATAAACAAATTACCGGCCGGTGCCGGTAATCCGGATAGCAATTTATTGCCTGCTTCCGTTGTGCAAAGCCTCAACGATTACGGAGAATACGGATATGGCGGCCCTTGTCCGCCCAAGGGTGACAAACCGCACCGGTATATCATCACGGTTTATGCTTTAAGTGTGGCTAAAATTGATTTGGACAAAAACAGCCGTCCGGCAACAGTCGGGTTTTATCTGAACCGGTATGCTATTGCCAAATCGAGTATTATGGCTTACTATAATCGTTAAACGGATATAAGAATAATTTTTTTAAATAATTTTTTATGATTGATAAAAATGAATTTGCCCGCAAATGGATTGCGGACTGGAATAGTCACGATTTAAACCAAATTTTATCGCATTATACCGATGATTTTGAGATTACTACCCCAATGATTAAAATGGCACTCGGTGATAATACCGGTACACTCAAAGGTAAAGTTGCCGTTAGGGAATATTGGACAAAAGCCTTGGAAAAATTCCCCGGTTTACATTTTGAGCTTTTTGATGTGGCACAGGGGGTTAATTCCTTGGTTTTATATTACCAATCGATTTTGGGAAAGAAAGCCATGGAAGTGATGTTTTTTGATCCGGAAAACAAAATATATAAAGTTATCGCACATTATACAGATTAAATCACTATGCCGGAAAACAAATATACTTTTAATATCGGTTCATCTGCTTATGCACGGTTCAGACCGGCCTATCCCAAAGCATTTTATGATTTTTTGATTAGCCGCTTGGTTGCTACCGATAAAGCTTGGGATTGTGCTTGTGGTAACGGTCAGGTAGCCAAAGATTTGTCAGGTTATTTTAGAGAAATTTACGCAACGGATATCAGTGACAATCAGATAGCAAACGCTTTCCGCCGGCCTAATATAAAATATGCCGTCTTACCGGCAGAGAAAACGGATTTTCCAAATCGTTTTTTCGATTTGATTTGCGTAGGACAAGCGTTGCATTGGTTTGATATAGACCAATTTTTCAAGGAAGCGGACAGGGTGTTGAAACCGGACGGTATTTTGGCGGTGTTCGGATACGGGTTTTTTAAGGTTAACAACAAAGAGATTGACCAAATTTTGGATAAATATTTGTATGCAGAAGTAGAGCCCTATTGGTCTGAGCGAAATATGTTGGTTATCAACAATTTTGAAGGAACTGATTTCCCTTTTAAACCTGTTACAACACCGGATTTTGATTTCAAACTCAATTGGCGACTCACAGATATGCTTTCGTATATCGGTACTTGGTCGGCGGTTAAAATTTACAATAGCAAACACGAAACAACCTTGGAAAAACAAATCTTTGAACGGCTCAAAAAAATTTGGACAAACGAAAAAGCTGTGTATATGCCGTTTTTTTCGTTTGTCCGCAGGAAATAAAGATACTTTTATCTTATAAGATGGCATTTTGTACTACATGATAAATCGTGAAGATTATTTATTCTTATTGATTAATTTTTTTACCAAACTTTTCAATTCGTCTATATCTTTTTGTTGTTGTTCTATGGTTTTTTGCTGTTTTTCGATGATTTTTTGTTGTTCTTGCACGGCTTTGACCAGCGGTACTACAAACTCGCTGTAGCGTAGTCCGTAATAATCATTATTGTTTTTAGGTGCATCCACACCGCTAAACTCATAGCCCAAACTTTGGGCGGCTAGTTCCACTTCTTGAGCGATAAACCCGGTTTGTCGCATAGCGGCTTTTTGACGTTCGTCATCTTTTTGACGCAGACTGTCCGGAATATGATTAAATTTGGCTATGGCATCCATATCCAAGTGATAAGTAACCGGACGTAATTTTTTAATAAATGACAAGCCGGGGACATTGTCTTTAATATCCGTTTTAAACCGCGCATCTGATGCAATGGTCCAGTTAGCAAATCCACCGATACTGGTTACCGTAGTATTTCCAAGTCGTATTTGATTGTTAGCTGTTATAACAGCATTAAATCCTAAAGCCGTAGAATTATGAAAATCATTTCCAAAAGCTAAAGCTCCATAACCCAAAGCGGTATTGTAGTATCCTGTGGTATTGAAATACATTGCGCTTTCTCCAATGGCAACGTTTTCATACCCTGTGACGTTAGATTTAAGTGCATAATAGCCGTTAGCGGTATTGCTATATCCCGTGGAGTTGGTATAAAGAGACATATATCCGATAGCAGTATTTTTTTTCCCTGTAGTGTTGTTATAAAGAGACCTAAATCCGATAGCAGTATTTTTTTTTCCCGTAGTGTTGTTATAAAGAGACATATACCCGGTAGCGACATTGTAATCCGCCGTAGTGTTTGAGTGTAATGCAAAATCTCCCATTGCAGTGTTTGCATAACCGGTGGTATTAGAATATAAAGTCTCATAACCTACTGCCGTGTTATGTTCTGCTGTGGTATTATTTGTTAATGCTTTATAACCTAAGGCTGTATTGTAATATCCTTCATTAGAATACAAAGCATTTTTCCCAACAGCGGTGTTATAACTTCCATTTACATTTGAAAATAAAGCTTTAAATCCGATAGCAATATTCTGTTCTCCTGTGGTATTTGAAAATAAAGCTTTATATCCTAATACTGAATTGGCATATCCATATGTGTTTGAGGCAATACTGCTTTCGCCAATGGCGGTGTTAGAAGATCCGTTTATATTTGAAGACAAGGCACTCTTACCCATTACTGTATTACCGGAACCTGTGTTTGTTGAAAAAGCACCCATACCAAAAGCTGTGTTAAAGTTGCTAATAATCCCGGCATTTATATTATTTCGTTTAAACACCAAGTCGTTGTCATCGGTAGTTCCAATAAAATGGACGGCGGGATTGGTGCCGGTATTACCGTTGATGCGCCAAGTATTTGCTATTGATATGGTGGATAAATCAACTGTAGAGCCGTTGGTAATTGTCAAATTATTACCGGATAAACTGATATCTTGTATCTCGTTGGACGGATCGTGGTCGGCGTCGTTGATATCATCGCCGTTGGATAATCCGGCAGGTACGTTGCTCAAATCATTAAAATCACCGCTAAAAACATTGTCTGCCTTTCCGGCATACAAGGCATATGGCACGCTCAGCAGTTGGCTGGTTCCCGTGACGGTGTAATTAGTACCGCCTGCCGGGTCGGTTTCGGTTTTGATAAAATAAGGACCGTTTGCCCAGTCTATGGTTGTAAAATCACCGCTTATCACCGTTCCGTTACCTATTTGCATACTTACCAGCCCGTTGGCGTTAGTTATATGTGTTTGGGTTTCTACATACACCGGTGTTCCGGTGGCGCTACCTTGCAGAATACTGATTTTTATCCCTACGGTTTGGTTGGTTACAAGGTCATTACTTGCATCTCTGACTACGGCTTGATAGCTCATTTTTTGCGGTGTTTGCGCCCAAAGAACTTGAAAGCCAAAAAACAAAATGGCTGTTATGAAGAATATTTTTTTCATGGCGTTTATCTTTTAATGATTTTAAAGTTTTGATAATATGATTATTTCTTGATACACTACATGAGTGAAAATTATAAATTGAAGACATATTTTGTTTTTATGAAGATAAGTATAATCAGCCTAATGCATATCAAGATACCTTTTTCGCAATTCTTCAAACTCTGTTTCCATACGTCTTAATTGTCTTTTACACATGGCTTCGCCTCTTCTATCTCCCATTTCTTTTAATCTTTTACATTCTTTCCGTTTATCGATTATCCGTGCTTTCCGGTTGATTAAAACACCGGCATCTGCTTCTGATATTTGTCTTTCGGGGTGTCCGGTTTTGATGGCATTAAAGCGTTGGGTTTCAATGGCCATTTTCAAGCCGGACATTTGAACGGCATCCGGGTTGGAATAGTCCATATTCCTGGTGATTCTGTTCATGTTTTCACTGATTTCTTTCAGCCGTTCTTGGTTGTCAGCCATACTTTCCACATTGTAAACGGATTGCTCCACCTCTCTATATCCATGTGCATTCCATATAAAGTTTACCTTTGAAAAACTGTGCATTTCAATTTTTACGCCATTTGGCATTTCAAATTTTGTAATATACCTGTTTTTTTTACGGTCATCGTCAGCAAAAACCCCACATATATAGCCAATATGAAGCGGATTCATTTTAACCCGTGCGCTTCTTTTTGATATGGTTACTTTAAAAGTTTTACCATTCATTTGACCGGTATATAAGGTTTGTGGTCCGAAAACCGGATGATTACGTGCGGGTCTTTTTGTGGCGGTTTGCATAAACCTGTGGAATGTTTCGGCATGAGCAAATTCTAACTGCATTGCCGGTGCCGATAAGCTTCTATTACCGGTATAGCAAATTTTTTGCACACCTTCTTCCGGGTCTTGCATGGTGGCATATATTCTGTAACCTTTGTCAGGAAACAGTACCGCAAAATTAAATTTTTCACCTCTTGAAGCCACAGGTCCGGCAATCATAAATGCTGCATCGTCGTCGGTTACTCCCATTGAACCGTCGGCTGAATTGACATAAAAAACAAGAGGTATCCTTTTACCTCTAAAAGTCATAATCCCTGTCATTTTATAATCGAAATTATAGCCTGTATTGACTTTAAATTCATTTGGTGGATAATTGCTCGGTTTACCGTAATAGCCGTCTTGTGCCAAACTTGTATTGTATAGACTTAACAAGAATATTATCAAAATATTTTTTAAAGTTCTCATATTAAATTATTTAATTTTTGGGTTATATTACATGTTTTTGCTATTCATTATTTTTTTATCCATTTTACAACATTAGTTTTGTTGTCCGAAATAATTTGAATAAAATAAACGCCTTCGGGTACTTGTGGCAAAGAAAAGTCAATGCTTTGTGTATGTGTTACAGAATTTAAAAAAATGTTTTTTCCGGTTAAATCTCGAATGGAAATGTCAATTTTGTCATAAAGTTTATTGAGTTTCATTGAAAAAATTCCATTATTTGGATTAGGATAAATTTTGATTTGATTTAAAGAGCAATTTTCAGATATGCTTGTGCTTGTTTGACCTATTTTGTGCACAAATATATCTCTTGCTCCGGAAGATGTGAGATTCCAGGTGCTACTTCCGGTGTCAAAATTAACGGTATTTTCAAAATATCCGGTTGTATATATGTTATCTGATGAATCTAAAATAATGGCATTTCCCCAATCGCCATTATTTCCACCGAAAGACGTTGCCCAGATAAACTGTCCCAATTCATCAAGTTTTAAAATAAAAACGTCTCTATACCCATTTGAAGTAAGTTCATAAATTCCCGTCCCTGGATTAAAATCAACAGTAAATCTAAAAGCTCCGGTGGTGTAAACATTGCCCGAAGCATCTATGTCAAGTGATGTGCCTTGGTCTGCACTGCCCTGTGCGCCAAAGGATTTTGCCCATAAAAGATTGCCTTGTAAGTCCATTTTCATAACAAATATATCAGTATCCCCTTCCGATACAAGTTCATAGATTCCCGGTCCGGGGTCAAAATCAACCGTTGCGGAAAAATTTCCTGTCAGATAGATGTTTCCGGTATCATCAATAGCAATGGATTGACCTAAATCCAAATCTGTTCCGCCCATGGCTTTAGCCCAAATAAAATTACCCGAGGTATCCAGTTTGAGTATAAAAATATCACTATTCAACCCGTTGGCAATGAGATTAAATGTTCCTGTGTCCGGATCAAAATCAACCGTATCGTGAAAAAAACCGGTAATATAAACATTATCGGAGGTATCTAAACCAATAGATAAACCTTGGTCATGAAATCCGCCTCCGACTGATTTTGCCCAGACTAAACCTCCTGAGGCATCCAATTTCAATATAAAAATATCTTCCAAACCGGCGGCAGTCAAATGATACACACCTGTTCCGGGTTCAAAATCGGTGGTTCCCGAAAATGCTCCTGTTACATAAACATTGCCCGACGCATCGGTAACAATGGATTGGGCTTTATCATAATAACTATTGTCACCAAAGACTTTTACCCAAACAAAATTGCCCGACGCATCCATCTTATGAACAAAAAGCCTGGAATTCGAAGCACTTCTGATAACCGTTCCCGGACCCGGGTCAAAATCTATATCTCCTTTGTAGTTTCCAACGGTGAATATATTACCCGAAACATCAATATGTATGTCCGTTGTTTGAACATAACTTCCGGAGCTAGTAGTTTCAAATGATTTAACCCAAACAAAATTGCCCGAAGCATCCATTTTTTGAATAAAAACATTATACAATCCCAACGTGCTGAGATTAAAGGTATTGGGACCCGGATCAAAATCAACCGTCCCGCTAAAAAATCCTGTAGTATAGATATTGCCATTGTCGTCCAAATCAATGGCTGTTCCTTCATCGGCGGTTGTTCCACCAAAGGCTCTTGCCCAATCAAAAGTTTGCGCATTTATAGTTGAAAAACTGAGCAAGTAAATGCAACAAATGAATATGTTTCTTATCATCGGTTTATTTTTTATTTTAGCATGATGGTTACCGAAAAAATCGAGATGTTTAATAATTTTTAATCCTGTCGGTTTTAGAAAATTAATTGTTATTGCCTTTATTTAATAGCTGTTTGACCAATGTTTTCAGATCATTGATTTCTTTTTGTTGTTTCTCAATTATTTCTTGTTGTTCTTGCACGGCTTTTACCAGCGGTACCACAAACTCTGCATAGCGTAAGCCGTAATAGTCGTTTTCGTTTTTGGGTGCATCAACACCGCTGAAATCATACCCCAAACTTTGGGCGGCTTGTTCCACTTCCTGGGCGATAAAGCCGGTTTGTAGCATAGCGGCTTTTTGGCGTTCGGCATCTTTTAGCCGAAGGCTGTCCGGTGTATGATTAAATTTGGCAATGGCATCCATATCCAAATGATAAGTTACCGGACGCAATTTTTTGATAAACTCCAATCCGGGCACATCCTCTTGCACATCTGTTTTAAAGCGCGCATCCGATACATTAGTCCAGTTGGCATACCCGCCTATACTGGTAACAGAGCTGTTGCCGATACGGACTTGATTACTGGCACTGATTTGTGCACTATAGCCGATTGCGGTTGAATGGTGGTAGTTTATACCGTCATAAAATGCATAAAATCCTATGGCAGTATTTTTATACCCCGTGGTGTTGGAATAAAGGGCTTTGTAGCCACTAGCGGTATTGTAATACCCCGTAGTGTTGGAATACAGGGCTTTGGCCCCGTTGGCGGTGTTTTGATCCCCCGTGGTGTTGAAATAAAGTGCTTTGTGTCCGTTGGCGGTATTGGTATTCCCCGTGGTGTTGGAATAAAGTGCCAAAAATCCGTTGGCGGTGTTTTTATACCCCGTGATGTTGGAATAAAGCGCCCGGTATCCGGTGGCGGTATTACTAAACCCCCTGGTGTTGGAATAAA
>JALVST010000035.1 GCA_027024205.1 Flavobacteriales bacterium
CTTTCAAACCGATCCAGTTTCCGCCGCCACGTATCCGTAAAGCCGTAAGAGCAAACAATAAAAACGAAGAAGAAAAACTGCAAGAAGCTCTTAAAAAAATTCACAGTCAAGACCCGACAGTTGTTGTTACTTACGATAAAGAGATGAAACAACAAATTTTAGCTTGTCAAGGAGAGTTGCATTTGGCTATCGTCGATTGGATTTTGCAAAAAGAATACGGAATAAAAGCCGAATTTGACAAACCGCGTATTTCATATCGTGAGACTATTCAACGGCCTGCTTCGTCCAGTTACAGACATAAAAAACAATCGGGTGGTGCAGGACAGTTTGGAGAAGTGCATTTAAAAATAGAGCCCTATTACGAAGGTATGCCTGACCCCGAAGGCTTCCCTATCCGCGGTAAAGAAGAGGAAGATTTGCCTTGGGGTGGTAAATTGGTATTTATCAATTCCATTGTCGGCGGTGTGATTGATGCCCGTTATTTACCGTCAATCAAAAAAGGAATTTTGGAAGTAATGGAAGCCGGCCCGTTGACCAAATCGCCTGTGCGTGATGTACGCGTGATTGTTTATGACGGTAAAATGCACCCGGTCGATTCCAATGATATTTCTTTTAAAATTGCCGGAGCCAATGCTTTTAAGCAAGCCTTTTTAGATGCCAATCCCAAATTGTTGGAGCCTATTCATGAAGTAACCGTCAAAATGCCCGAAGAGATGATGGGAGGCGTAATGACCGACTTACAAAGCAGACGCGCCATCATTATGGGGATGGAAACAGCCGGGAAATATCAACAGATAAAAGCCCGTGTACCTCTGGCAGAAATGTATCGTTATTCTACGACCTTGCGTTCATTGACTCAAGGCCGGGGGACCTTTACTTCCGAATTTTACGGTTATGAATTAGTGCCTCAAAATATTCAAGACGAATTGATTAAACAAAATAAAGAAGACGAATAATTGTTTTCATGGTTTCCATTTACATTAAAAAAACGCCCGGAAAACCGGGCGTTTTTTTAATATAGAGTAGAGTATTATACTGATGTTTTGACCTTATCCTGAACGGATACAATTATTTTTTCCACTTCATCCGGTTTGAGGCCGACAATTTCCGCAATTTCACCGTATGTCAGCCCACCCAAAGCATTCAAATCCAATACACGGCGAATCGTTTCGGGCAATTGGCTGTAAATACTACCGAAAATACTACGTAATTTTTCATCTTTAAAATCTTCGACAGTCAATCCTAAACTTTGGGCGAAGGCTTTTTGACTGTCAAAATCAAATACATATACTTTCGGTCTGAAATAATCTTGTTGATATTCAATATCTTCATCTTTTATATCGTTTACCAATAAAATTTCTCCATCGGCATCGACTGTCAAATCTTCATACATAAATTTTAATTCTTCTTTGACCAATTTGTCAACCGGCATTTTTTGTTTTTCGGGAATTTTATTTTCTTTGGCGGCAAAATCTCCTATTATTTGGTCGGCCCATGAAAACAGTCTTACTTTTAAATCTACGGGATTTTTAATGCGTTTAAATTCTTTATAGGCGTTCAAATACACATCGGCCAATACATCTGCCGGTTTATAAAAATTTTTAGGTAACCAGCCTTTGGCTTCGTATATTTTGATGCGATGGTCAATATATTTTTGCAGTCTCGGTAAAAGTTCGTTTAATATTTCATCAAATTTCGCCCTATCCGATGCTTCTTTATAGCGTTTCAATGCTTCAAATTTTTCTTTCATAGTTATAAATTTTAGTCTTGCTTTAAGAATCATTCAAAAATTTAGCCATGCCGTTTTTTCTGACAAAATGGCAAATGGATTTCGCTCGAGTTATTTATTGTATTGTATAATATAATTCAAAACTTTGGTCAATAAATGCACCCTGTCAACACCGCGTACATTGTGTTTGGCGGCCGGATAGAGATAAAAATCCATTTGAATACCTTTTTTAATGGCTTCTCTGTGCAGAGCAATGTTGTGTTGTGGCACAACCACATCATCTTGATAACCGTGTATCGTCAACAAATGCCCTTTGAGATTTTGGATTTTGTTCAGCACACTGGTTTCTTTAAAACCTTCGGGATTTTGTTGGAACCGGTCCATATAGCGTTCGCCGTACATTACTTCGTACCATTTCCAATCTGTTACGGGACCTCCGGCCACCCCGGTAGTAAATACATCGGGGTAAGTCGTCATTAATGAAGAAGTCATAAAACCACCGAAACTCCAACCGAAAACGGCAATCCTGTCAGCATCAATGTATGGTAACGATTTTAAATAATCAATACCGTGTAATTGGTCTTTCATCTCAACACGTCCCAGATGTCTGTGGATCACACTTTCAAAAGCAAAGCCACGATGAGCCGAACCATGACCGTCCAACGTAAACACTATATAACCTTGCGATGCCAACCATGGAATCCAAAGTGGTGCATTGCCCATCCAATCATTGGTAACCAATTGCACATGCGGACCACCATATACATATACTAAAACCGGATATTTTTTAGCAGGGTCAAAATTCAACGGTTTGAACATCCGGGCATATAGTTTGTCACCGTATTCACCGGTAATGGTAAACATTTCGGGAACAGGATTAATGTTATAGTCTTTAACCGGATTTTTGGATTTTAATAGTAAAATATTTTGTTTACAATCAACATCTTGCAAGTATGTTTCTCCGGGGATATCAATATTTGAATATGTATCAATATAATGTGTAGCGGCATCATTCATCAAGATATTGTGTTGTCCGTGTTTGGGTGTTAAACAGGTCATCCTGCCGTTGCGGGTATTGATTTTATATAATTTGCTGTCGCGCGGGTCATTACCCGTACCTTTTATGAAAACGTATTTTCCGTTTTTAGAAAAACTTACGATATCAGTTATAACCCATTGATTGTGTGTTAATTGTTTTATTAGTTTTCCATCCGTGTCATATTTATACAAATTCATAAAGCCGTCCCGTTCACTCAGCCAGATAAATTGATTTTTTGTATTGGGTATAAAATAACCTGGATGTTCCGGTTCAACCCATTTATCGTTGGTTTCTTCAAACAAAGTTTTGATAAATTCTCCCGTTTGTGCATCATATTTATTAAACCACATGTGATTTTGGTCACGGTTGATCTCAGCCAGATAAATAAATTTTTCTTCTTTGACACCATTAGGTTGCCAAGTTAGATTTGTGACATAATGTTCTTTTCCGGCTTTGTCAAACAATTTGAGATAAATGGTCTTTTTACTTGTCAAATCATAAATACCTACAGCTGGTTCTTCGCTACCTAATCCGTTCATAGGATATTTGATATTGTGCAATTTGGCCGGAGTGACACTGACATCAACCAAAGGATAATCGGCTACATTAGTTTCGTCTTTTTGATAAAAAGCCAATTTATCTCCTTTGGGCGACCAAAAAGTACCTTTAGTAATTCCAAATTCACTCCGGGCAATAGCTTGTCCGCTGACGATATTTTTGTTGTCATTGACTGCTACGGAAATTTTCGGATTATCAATATTTGCCAGAAACAAATTATTGTCAATTGTGTATGCCAAATGTTTTATTACGGGATTAAAATCCAAATTTTCTGCGTTTTCGGGATAAGAGATTTTTCCGGTTTGTCCGGTATTGTAGTCGTATAAAATTTTTGCATTATCTTTAGTAAAAACCAAAAATTGTCCCGTTCCGGTTTCAATATAAGGCAAACGTTTTAAACCGGAAACCTGTTTATTCAAATCGGATAATGTAATAGTTTTTTCTACCTCATTAAAAGCATTTTTTATCACTAAGTTATAACCATCTTTATATAAAAAGTTATCTGTATTTTTTAACCAAAGCACATTTTTTAAATATTCGGGATACAAGTTTTTATAATATCCGAGAACGGCATCTTTCAGGCTCATTTCTTTTTGTTGGGCCAATGTCGTTTGCCAAGTCAAAATGGAAAGTATAATGTATAAAAGTTTTTTCATTTTAAAGCGTTTTTTTATATCCGGGATTTATGATTTTCCGCAAATTTAGTGATTATTTTTGAGGAAATGAGGATTTGTTTCGGTTCATTGAATAATCCTTTTTTTTGATGATTGTCTGTTATTACAGACCAATTTGCCCGTTTTATAAACCGGGGAATTAAGGACTTGTTGTGCTACTTAAATTATTTCATTCATTAATAATTGTTTTTCTTTTCATACCATAAATTGGTCTTGAAAATTGAGGACTTGAGGAAAGGTCGCCGAGTGTCCCGTCACGACACCGACGCTTGTTGGGAAAACGGGATGTATAGAAGCGAGGTCGCCGGGTGATTTTGCTAAGCAACGAGCAAAATTGTATTGAGACGCCCCCCTTCATTCCTCACTCCACATTCCTCACTTCATAAAACTTGATACTAGCCACTAACTTTTAACTGCCCTTAACATTTCCCTTTTACCGGGTGGTCCTGGCAAACGTTCTACCTTAAAGCCGGCGTTTTGCATGGTTCTACGGACACTACCTTTGGCCGAATAAGTTACCAAAATCCCATTATTATCAAGAGATTTATACATGTTATCAAAAACGGATTGTATCCACATTTCCGGTTGTTTGTCCGGAGCAAAGGCGTCAAAATAAATTAAATCAAATATCCTTTCAGGTTCATAATCCGATATGTCTATTTGATTTTTGTGTAAAACAAATCTTTTGCTCAACATCACATTTTTTTGCCATGGTGTATTATGTATTTGTTTAAAAATCTCTTTTTGTTTGACTTTGGAAAAATCATTTATTTCTCTGATGATATTTTCCGGAAGAGGATATTTTTCAAGTGATTCGAAATACACCTTTTTATTATCTTTTAAATGGGCTAAATAGGTCAATAAGACATTCAGACCGGTCCCGAAACCGATTTCGAGAATACGCATTTCAGCTTTGGAAATGTATTTGTAACCGGCTTGGATAAAAACATGTTCCGATTCTGTTTTAGCGCCGAATTTTGAGTGATAAGTTTCGTTTAAATCCGGTAAAAACAAACTTTTTGACCCGTCACCGGTAGTTATAACTTTTATCGATATCATTAAAAAGTAATTAGTTAAGTGTTATTTTTAAGAATATTTAATTTCAATTTATAAAATTATACAAAAAATCTTATAATTTTTACATTCATATTAAGATAACTAAAAAACGAACTTATTTTACGAAATTCGTAGTTTTTTTCAATATTTTTTTTTAAATTTGTAAACATTTAATACTTGACCATTATGACAGCAAACCTCAAAAACAAGTTTATAATTGAGAAAATAAAAGAATCCAAGCTACCCCAAGCTGATTTTTCAAATTTAATTTTCGGTCGATTATTTTCCGACCACATGTTAATGGCAGATTTTTATGACGGTAAGTGGCATACGCCTAAAATCATGCCTTATCAAGCTTTGCCTTATGAACCTTCAGTCAAGATTTTTCATTACGGTCAAGCTGTTTTTGAAGGCATGAAAGCTTATAAGGATGCTGAGGGTAATGTATTTTTATTTAGACCCGAAGACAATTTTATTCGTATCAACCGCTCGGCCGAGCGGCTCGGTATGCCACAGATTCCCAGAGCATATTTTATTGACGGTATTAAAGAATTGGTCAAATTGGATAGAGATTGGATACCGACCGGTCCCGGTGAGTCGTTATATATCAGGCCTGTTTGTATTGGAACTGAAAATGCTATAGCGGCCTCTCCTTCAATGTCTTATCGATTTATGATTATAACTTCTCCGGCTGCTAAATATTATTCGGGAGAGGTTAAAGTAAAAATTGAAGATAAATTTAGCCGGGCTTGTGATGGTGGTATTGGATATGCTAAAGCTGCCGGCAATTATGCTGCACAATTTTATCCTACTGAAAAGGCCAAAGCGGAAGGATTTCAACAAATTATTTGGACGGATTCCGCTCAACACAAATATTTGGAAGAAGCCGGAACCATGAATATGTTTTTTCGTATCGGGGACAAATTGTTAACTGCTCCGAGTATTCCGGAAAGTACCAGAATTTTACCCGGTGTAACACGTGCCAGTATCATTCAATTGGCCAAAGATAACGGTATAGAGATTGAAGTCAGACCGGTTGAAGTTAATGAAGTGGTTGAAGCGGCTAAAAACGGTAATCTTAAAGAAATTTTCGGCTCGGGGACAGCAGCCACCGTTTTACCTATTGTCGGTTTGAAATATAGAGATTTTTATACCGATTTGCCAAAACTTGAAAACAGTTATGCCGGATTCTTTAAAAATAAAATAATGGATATTCAATATAACCGTATTGATGACCCATACGGTTGGCGCGTAAAAGTCGATTAAAAAAAATGAGGCTGTCTCAAAAGTAATAGAGACGGCCTCTTTTTTGTTTAATTTTTTTAATTTTCGGCATAAATTATTTTTTCATCAAATATTTTTTATAACACTCCAAAATTTCTATAAATATTGATTAAGGAACCTTATAAA
>JALVST010000036.1 GCA_027024205.1 Flavobacteriales bacterium
AAAGCCGATGCTTCTTGCGGATTGATACCGGCACGGTTCAGTACATCGACCGATTCTTCCAAACCGCGGGCTATTTCACGACGTTGGTCGGCGATACCTTTACCTTGCAGGCGTTTACTTTCGGCTTCGGCTTTGGCGCGTTCCACGATTAAAATCCGTTGGGCATCTCCTTCGTATTGTGCCGCTACTTTTTCACGTTCGGCTGCATTGATACGGTTCATAGCCGCTTTGACTTGGGCATCGGGGTCGATATCCGTTACCAAAGTTTTGATGATATTATAACCGTATTCAATCATCGAATCGTTCAATTCGCTTTTGATGGCAATAGCGATGTCGTCTTTACGTTCAAATACGTCGTCCAAGCGCATTTTGGGTACTTCCGCTCTGACTACATCAAAAATATATGATGTAATCTGTGCTGCCGGATCTTCTAGCTTGTAATAAGCATCTTTGACACGATCTTTCGGAATTTGAAACTGTGTCGAAACTTTTAGATGAACAAATACATCATCTTTGGTTTTGGTTTCTACGATGACATCCAATTGTTGGATACGCAGGTTAATCGGACGTGATTTGGTATCTATTATGGGAACTTTAAAATTTAATCCGGCAAACCGTACCGAATGAAATTTTCCCAAACGTTCAACGACCACAGCGGTTTGTTGTTTGACGATAAACAGACCGGAAGCTAAAATAATGATAGCCAAAAATACTATAATAGGTGTTGCAATCATGTGTTAAGTTTTAAGATTAGACATTAAAAATACGAAAAATTAGGAAAAATATTACAAAAAATTTTTGATTTTTCAAAATAAAAAAAGCCGGACAGTTAAAACCGTCCGGCTTTTTATATAGGTTTAGTAAAAATTATTTTACAAGAATCTTTTTAATTCTTCCGGCTTCGTCATTACCGATACGCAAGAGGTAAACGCCTTTTGCCACATATTGTAAATCCAAATCATACGTATATTTACCCGATTTGTTTTTCAAATTGTGATAAACAATCTGTTTACCACTAATGGTATAAACGGTAAGTGTTACATCTTTGTGGTAATTGGGACTGTTAAGCGTTACCAGAAAATGATTGTTTTCGAGGGTTTGTAACAAAATTTGATTTCCTTCGAAGACATCAACACCGCTACCGCCCAAAATATTTACTTTATAGTCTTCCGTTTCTCCGTAATTGACATTGGAACATGCATCGGGGACTGCGGCACGCCAATTGGTTCTCAAGCGCATCAGATGTTCTCCGTTGTATGCATTGGCGGGAATATTTATTTGAAAGGTATTGACGAAATTTCCGGAAGCAAAATCGACATTGGGTTCATAAATATAATCATTTACTATTTTTTCGTTGTTTTCAAACACGTTATTATTGTTAAAATCAATCCAAGCCGTAAAATGATCTTGTGAATATCCGACTGTTACGGTAAAGTCATAAGTATTGCCGGCTTGTAAGTCTGTGGAAATATTTGAAAAATCGGAATAACCGTTGGAACTGCAAAGGGAATTATTATTGATAGTTCCCAATTGAACGTTTAAAATTTGATCTCCGAAAGAGCAGTCACTTACCGGCTGACAAATATTGTGGGTAATAACCGTACTGAACGAGTCATTGGAGGTATCGGCATCTCCTGACAAATTGGTTTTTGCGGAGATAATATGATCACCGATAGCGGAAAAATCACCGGTTTGAGTAAAGGTATAAGTTCCGGTAGTGTTACCTGCAATGGGACCGGGAGCTGTTTCATTAACCGTTTGGCCGTCTAAAGTATAGCTGACGGGTATATTTGATTGCGTAGCACCGCCGAAATTGGTAATTTCAATCCTTACAGGTTCATTGTTACCCAAACCGGTTCCCGATAGAGGACTTAAAATACCGGTGACCCCTACATCATTAGGAACTAAATTGGTTACTTGAACTGTTGCCGAATCGTTGGTATTGTCTTGGTCGTTACTTAAAGCTGTACTAACTGTAATTGTGTAAGTATGTCCTACGATTGATAAGTCGGCAGTTGTAGCAAAAGTAAAACTTGTTGAAGTACCGGGAGCAATAG
>JALVST010000037.1 GCA_027024205.1 Flavobacteriales bacterium
TTTGATATTCCGAATAAGAATACCAAAATTACAAGAACAGATTGGGTCAACCAATTTGATTTTCTCATAGTACTACTTTATTATTTTAGCTTTTAATTCAGGTGTAAATATAATGAATTTCGATTAAAAACAAAGAAATAAATATCATTTTTCTAAAAAAAATGTTAAAACGATTTTTGTTACATTCTTTGAAACAATCAAAACCATTGAAAAATAAGACAATTTGGTCTGTTATTTTTAACGGTTATAAATTTTTTTGTTTAAATAAACGCTATAATAATGTTTCGTGTTTATAAAAAATTTTATATTTCTACTCTGTTTTCCATTCAAAACCCCGCAAAGATAACCAGTATCTTATCAAGTGATTAAATGATTTTTCTGATGCCAAACGAACATCGTTATAGGGCATAAATGCTTTATTTACCGTTTGGGTTAGTTTACTAACAAAGGAATCGTCAATTTGATTTTTTTCATCAGACAACAACAACAAATCAGCAGACAAGTCTTTTAAACTTTTTGTCATTTGTAAAAGTTTTGACAATTTCGGATTAGGTTGTAAAACCAACAAATCCTGGTGATAATCGTGGATTTTTCGTAGAAAAGTTATTAATTCTTTTTTAAGTTGTCCGGTTGGTTCTTTTAAATATTGTTCCGTTAAAAATTTAAAATACAAAGCATCTTTGGCATCCGCCGAGCAAGCATCTGCAAACAACATAAAAGGAGAGTAAGTGTAATATTCCGTTCCGTCTTTATTACGGGTATATCCCTTCAAAGGTTCATACAGACGCGTCAAAGCCTGCAACGTTGTGATATCTTGATTTTGAGAGATATTTCTTAAAATAACATCTCTATTCTTTATATGAGTGATCCCGAGTTCTTCCAAATGATAACTTTGAGCAAACAAACGCTTATACATGTTATATATATCAACCTTTTCAGGATTAGTCCACAAGCGTTCTCCGATTGCCAAAGTGCGTGGCCAAATCCGCGAATCTATCGTGACCGGTGTAACCAACTCGCTCCACATGGTAGCTTCACCACCTAAAACACGCTGTTTTTCCTTATCAGTTAGCTTGGTTTGTTGGGGATACATTTGTGTCCGATAATGGGCAGATGCCGGTAAGAGCAAATCGATATAAAATCCATTGGATAATACGGCTTGATAACCGTTTTTAACCGCTTTTTTCAAATAACCGTTCGCACCGCCTCGCCAAACATGAATCAAAGCGGTTTTAGGCATCTGTTCCGTCATAATTTCATCCCACCCCATCAAATTTTTATGATATTTTTTGAGAATTTTTTCTAATTTTATATTAAAATAAGTTTGCAACTCGTGATTGGTCTTAAATCCTTTACGTTTCATAAAAGTTTGAATATCATAATTTGAATCCCATTGCTTTCCTTCGTTTTCATCACCACCGATATGAACATATTCAAATGGAAACAATTTTGACAATTCCTTAAAAATACTATCTAAGACCATATAAGTTCTGGGATTGATCGGATCTAAAGTAGGGTCAAAAATACCTGCATTACGTTGTAATTGATAGTTCTTTTTTTGACTGGCTATTTCAGGAAAAGCGGTTACTAATGCCGTAGCGTGTCCGGGTACATCTATTTCTGGTATGACCCGGATCCCTCTGTCATCAGCATATTGAACAACATCTTTAATTTGTTCCTGAGTATAAAACTGACCGTCAGAAGCTTTCTCAGTTAATTGAGGATACGACTTAATTTCAACCCTGAAACCGTGATCATCGGACAAATGCCAATGAAAAGTATTTAATTTTGCTACCAACATAGCATCCAAATTGCGTTTGATGACATTGACCGGTTGGAAATGTCGCGAGACATCAATCATCAAACCGCGCCAAGTAAAGGCCGGCTGATCGGAGATACTTAAATTTTGAAAAAAATAAGTATTTGCATCGTTATCTAGTAACTGCAACAAGGTTTCAAAAGCATAGATGACTCCCAAATCCGTAGGGGCATGGATAACAATCTGCTTGGAATTAATATCTATTTGATACGATTCATCTTCATATAATTGCAGTTTTCCTTCCCTGTCATAATAAACGACTATTGCAGCTTGTGGAAAGGTTTGAGTGGAAACCGGAAAACCGTATTTGACAAACAAACCTGTCCTGTCCGTCAAACGGCGGATAAATTTAGTCGCAGCTATCTGAACCCGACGGCTTGAATGTTCGGGAATGGCAACCTTGAATAATGAGTCCAACACAAAATACCCGTCTTTCAAGGTTATATTTTGTGGTTTAGGCATTAAATTTTGATATGCCTGTGTATTTTGCCCCATCATTTGATTCAGGATAAAAAAGAACATAAAGATGTAGGGAATTGTTTTCATCTGATAATATTTGTAGGTGATATGGTTAATCGGTTATTTGGTATATTAAGTGTCTAGTCCTAAGTAGAAAGTACCAAGTGCGTTTTGATGTACTACACAAAACATTTTGAATGCAGATTGTCATTTCGAACGCAGTGAGAAATCTAAATCGTTCTTTTTAGATTTACAATTTTTTCAGTCATTGTGATACAACATTGGCACTTTCAACTATTAATTTTATATTTAACTTTCAACTAAAATTTGTAACGTTTAAACGCCTCAATAGCAGCATAATCTGCCAATCCCAATTTATTATATTTAACAGCCGTTTGATGATTGCGTTCTTCGGCCCTTACCCAAAATTCCCGTGGATCATTTCCTTGAAACACCACGCCGTCTTTTTGGGTCTCATGATAAAAAATAGCTTTCCGTTTACGCAAAACCTGATCGGGGCTCATCGGTACCGCCATATCTATCTGTGGCACATCCCATTCGTGCCAAGCCCCGCGATATAACCAAACCCGGCAATCTTTCATAAAATGTTCGGTTTTAAGATTATCTATACTTTTATAAATAGCATCCAGACAAACTTTATGGGTCCCGTGCGGGTCGGCCAAATCGCCGGCGGCAAAAATTTGATGCGGTTTGATTTGTATGATAATATTTTGCACCAAATTGATATCTTCCATACTCAAAGGTTTTTTCTTTATAGCGCCTGTTTCATAAAACGGCATATCGAGAAAATGGATGTGGTCTAACGGTACTCCCAAATAAGTTAAAGCGCCAATGGCTTCCTGACGTCTGATTTGGGCTTTCAAATTTCTGACTGCCAAACTGTCTTCAAAAGGTTTTTCTTTGGTTTTTAAATCCCGAATAATTTCATCCAGAAGTTTATTGCCGGGTTGATAGGTTTTCATAATACGGGCATATTTAAGGGCTTGTTCATCGGCAACGGCAATACTACCGGAAGTTTGATATACCACATGCACTTCATGGCCTTGTTCGACCAAGCGATCCAAGGTGCCCCCCATAGAAATCACATCGTCATCGGGATGCGGACTGAATATCAAAACTCTTTTGGGATAAGGCAAAGCGCGTTCCGGTCGATAGGTATCATCAGCGCCGGGTTTTCCCCCCGGCCACCCGGTAATAGTATGCTGAACCCAATTAAACACCTTAATATTAATATGATACGGATCTCCTTCTTGTGCCATCAATCCCGACATACTGTGGGCATTATAATCTTTTTCGGTTAATTTGAGAATGGATTTTTCTGTCCGGTCTGACAACCATATCACGGATTTTTTTATCAACTCATCATCCCAATGACATTCTTTAACCAGCCAAGGGGTTTTGATACGAGTTAATTCCTGCGAAGCTTCTTCATCCAATACAAAAGTTGTATTATGATGTTTTTGTAAATATGTTGCAGGCACGTCCGAGGTCATTTCGCCTTCTATTGTGCGTTTGACAATGGGGGCTTTGGCATTTCCCCAAGCCAATAAAACGATACGTTTAGCCTGCATAATAGTTCTAATACCCATAGTTATAGCCGCCCTCGGGACATTTTCTATCCCGAAAAATCCGGGGGCTGCATCCGAACGGGTTAAAGGGTCTAAAATGACGTATCTTGTTCCCGAATTGATATGCGAACCCGGTTCGTTAAAACCGATATGTCCCGTACGGCCAATACCCAACAATTGGAAATCCAAACCACCATAAGAAGCAATTTTTTCATCATAAGCAATACAATATTCAATCAATTTTGATTTGGGGACCATACCATCGGGAATATGGATGTTTTCCGGTTTGATATCGATATGATTAAATAAATGCTGGTGCATAAAATAGTGGTAACTATGGATGCTTTCCTTTGGCATCGGATAGTATTCATCCAAATTAAAGGTTACCACATTGGTAAAACTCAAACCTTCTTCTTTGTGCATCCGCACCAATTCCTCATAAACTTTAATAGGTGATGAACCGGTTGCCAGACCCAATACACAAGTTTCATCATTTGCTTGTTTTTTTCTGATTAAAGCAGCTATTTCCGCCGCTACCAATTTTGAACCCTCATCAGAGGTATCGAATACCACATTATGAATTTTTTCATAACGGGTTTCTTCAAACTGTCCGGGCGGTTGATAAGCAATTTTATTTATAATGTTTTTCATCTCCAAAATTCTTTATTTGCTAAATTAAAAATGATTTTTTTAATAAAAAATGAAAATCGACCAATAGCAATAAATCATCTATCAAAAATAAAAGCGAAAGCACCAATGCTTTCGCTTTTATTTACCAACTCAAAAAATAATTAGAAGTTGCTACCTGTATCCCACCACAAACGGGTACCGCCGGTATCGGGACCACCGAGTTTTGTAATCGCATCTTGAACACCGTCAGGGTTAGTATCGTATTCACTAACGACAAACGGAATACGGCGTATTTGAATGTTGGTATCAATAGTACCACCACTTTGGTTGCTCACTACCGGGAAAATTTTAGGATAACCGGTTCTGCGGAATTCCGCCCAAGCTTCTTCGCCTTGCGGGAACATGGCAATCCATTTTTGGGTAATAATTTTTTCTAATTTAACTTCATCACTGGCGGCATTGTCCCAAGCAATGGTAACATTACTCAAAGCATTGATACTGTTTGAAGCATTGACCGGATCAACATAATCCATAGGCGTTGAGGTATTATCCGCTATATAAGCTGCTGCACCCGGTACGCCACGGTATTCAAACGATGAAGTAATACCGGTTTCATAATAAGTCTGCGGATCGCCGCTATCCCAACCTCTCAAAGCCGCTTCGGCTCTTAAAAACCAAACTTCCGCTGCTGTCATCAATTGCAAATCAGATGTCATGACACTTTTATTGAGAACGGCAAAATTGACATAATCAGCTTTTTGAGCCAACTCATCAGCATAATTGGGTAATAAAGGTAAGCCGTTTCGGATACCTTTAAATGTTCCGGGAACAACCGGCTGGGTATCGGTATCACCTTCTTTGACCAAACTGAAATACTTATAAATTCGGGGGTCATTATAACCACGCATATAAGATTCGATACTGGCATTCATACGGATGTCATCCCAAGCATTACAAATAGTTGCCAAAGGATGTGACTTATTACCGTGAATAATAAAATTCTCCGCATTATTTTCAATCAAACCGTAAGAATTAGTCAGCGCTTTTTGAGCTTCTGTTTGTGCTTTAACAGGGTCTGCCATTGCAATACGAATAGCCAAACGTAAACGGAGAGAATTGGCAAATTTCATCCATTTTTCCAAATTGCCTTCATAAACCATATCAAAATTGGTAAAATACCCATCACTTATGTTGTTGGAAATCAAATCCTGAGCCGTATCCAAATCATCAAAAAAAGCATAATAGGCTTCTTGTTGACTGTCATATTCACTGGTAGTTACCGATTCGCCGTAGTGGGTATAAACTATCGGACCGAACACATCTGAAATACGATGCATGGCTTCAACCTTCAATATTTTGGCTATACCGACAAAAACCGGAAAACCGTCTTCTGTGGCTTGTTTTTCGATATAAGCCACATTATTCATAATGTTTTTGTAAGGTATGGTCCAAATAAAATTATTCCAACCGGGCACCAAATTATAAGTCGTATTATTGGCTCCGGCAATAAACGGACGCGGATTAGTCATATATCCTGAAAATACATCGGCATTGAGGTTTTGTTGCAATTGGTATTTCCATGCGGGATTGGTTATGATAATACTCTCAAAAACCGGTTGAAATTTGGCTCCGATATATTGAAAATCAGCCGTTAACTGCTCATCGGTAATCTGCGTAGGATCATTATTGATACTATCAAAATCTTTGGTACAGGAGATATTGATTAACAACATCAACACACTTAAAATTGTAAGGAATTTATATATTCTTTTCATAATAAATTTTTTTTTTTTTAAAAGTTTAAATTAAGGTTCAAACCTAAACTTCTGGTTGACGGCAAATTAAAGACATCAACACCTTGTAAGGTATTACCTATACTTCCGGTAACATTCGGGTCGTGAGGCGCCT